>CAZNFB010000301.1:0-3588 GCA_964572105.1 uncultured Desulfobacteraceae bacterium | reverse complement strand
CCGCAGAGAAACATTTTTTTTTAGGGGTGCAAAAAGGTGTAGTGATACCAGGCACTTACAAGGGTTATTTCAATGAGCAATGGAGAATGGATATCAGTAGCGGACTTTGCATCCAAAACAGGCAAAAGCATACAATATATCAGGCGGATGATCAGCAAGGGCAAGATAACCAAGGCATCGATAAGACGGAAAAAGGTGGGGACAAAAGGCAAAGCTAAAATAACAATAAATTATGAGAACGCCCTTGTGGATATCGGAGAAAATTTATCCAAACGGATGCCCTCCGCTAAAGTTGAACCGGAAGATTCAGACCAGCCTAAAAAGAGTAGCAGCGGTTCACTCGCAGATGCACAAAGAATAACGGCACAGTATAAAGCTGCACTGACAAAATTAGACTATGACAAAAAAAGCGGCAAGATGGTAGAGGCCGAAGCAGTAAACAATTATACTTTCACTTTTTTTAGAGTTATCAGGGATGCTTTTTTAAATATTCCTGTAAAAATAAGTGCTGAGCTTGCCAGCATCACAAACACACATGAAATTAATGAATTATTAATCAAAGAATTCAATGAGGTTCTGGAGGGATTGAGCGAATGGAAATTACCACAATAGATTTGAAGGACATCAAACCGCATCCTAAAAACCCGAATCAACATCCAAAAGAACAATTGAAAGAATTGCAAAACAGCCTTGACCAGTTTGATCAAGTCAAAAATATTGTAACCTGGAATGGGTATATTATAGCGGGGCATGGATTAGTTGAAGCAGCAAAATTAAAAGGATTGAAAACCATCAAAGCCGTGGATGTTTCAACTTGGCCAGAAGAAAAAGCGATGTCTTTTATGGTGGCTGACAATAGGCTGCCTGAGCTTGGAATCATGGATGATGGTATGCTTACTGATTTGCTGAAAGGGTTTGATGATCCGCTTGATATTCCTGGCATCGATGATTTATTTTTAGAAGAATTAGGGCTTGAGGTAGATGGTAAAGGAGAGGGATCTTCCGATTCGGATGATATCCCGGAAGATGTGGAGCCGATTGTAAAAGCTGGGGAATTATGGCTACTTGGAGAGCATCGTTTATTGTGCTCCGATTGCACGGTTCAAGGGAATGTTGAAAAACTTATGGATGGGGAAAAGGCTGATATGGTTTTTACTGATCCGCCTTATGGAGTTTCTTATGCTGAAAAAAATACTTATCTGAATACGATTTCCCGGGGAAATCGTATTCAAACTAAAATTATTGGTGACCATGAAACAGTTGAGGATTTAGCGGAAAAAATTATTTATCCGGCTTTTTGTCAGATCAAGGAGGCATTAGCTGAAAGATCAAGTTATTACATAACTGCGCCACAAGGCGGGGATCTATTGATGATGATGATGATGATGCAAAAGGCTGGTTTGCCTTTGCGTCATATGCTAATTTGGGTAAAAAACAATCATGTGCTGGGTCGAACAAATTATAATTATAAGCATGAACCAATTCTTTTTGGCTGGGTCAAAGTTCATGATTTTTATAAAAAAGGTGATCACAAATTTTCAACGTGGGAAATAAACAAACCGTTAAAAAATGATTTACATCCGACAATGAAACCTGTGGAATTAATAGAAAATGCAATAAAAAATAGCAGCAAAAAAGGCAATATTATATTAGACCTATTCCTTGGTTCAGGCAGCACCCTAATAGCTTGTGAAAAAACAAACCGTAAATGTTATGGGATGGAAATTGACGAACATTACTGCACTATAATTTTACAAAGGTGGGCACAGTTTACCGGCAAAACTCCTGTTAGGGAAGATGGTGCCCTTTTTAATTCATTAAAAAAATAGATGCAAAAAGTTAAACAAACAATTACTCAAGCCCTCAAGCCAGATCCATATATAGATTTTGCAGAATGGGCTAACGAGTATTTTAAATTAACATCCGAATCAAGCGTGGAGCCTGGGAAATATCGGACAAGCCGAACTCCCTGGGTGGTAGAGATTTTGAAGGAATTATCCCCACAGAGTGCTGCAACAGAGATTGTTGTTATTAAGCCTACGCAAATGGCGTTTACGACAATAGCAAATATCTTTTTATGTGGCATCGCTCACAGATACCCTGGGCCGGCAATGTTCGTGCAGCCCACAGAGGCTATGGTGCTTAAACATTCAAAAAAAAAGATAGCTCCAACCGTTGCGGCGATTCCATGCTTGAAGGGAATCATTAAAGCCTCAAGATCAAAAGATTCAGGCAATACATTGTTTTTAAAAGAATTCCCCGGTGGTTCCTGGACGTTCACAGGCTCAAACAGCCAAACTGCTTCCCGTTCTGATTCTGTAAGATATCTTGTTATAGATGATTACGATGGTTACGTGCAGGAAGTCGGCATTGATGGTGGGCCGGGTGATCTGTTCAAAAAACGTACGGATGCATTCGGCGATAAGAAAAAAATATATATAAATTCAACGCCAACAGTAAAAGGCGTTAGCCACATCGAAGCCGAATGGGAAGAGTCCAGCCAGGGTCATTTTTGCGTACCGTGCCCTATCTGTAAAGAATTTATTTTTTTAAAATTCGGGGGCTTAGATGCTGATTACGGAGTAAAATTTGATAGGGATGATGACGGCCAGATTATCAACTCGTGGTATGTCTGCCAAGAATGCGGCGGAATAATTCATGAGTGGCAAAAGACAAAAATGTTATTGGCGGGAAAATATATTCATAAATTCCCTAAACGTAAAAAGCGTGGGTTTAAGATCAATAGCCAATATTCACCATTGGGCTGGGTTTCATGGGCGCAAATATGTGAAGAATTTGTAAAGGCTGCAAAAGCGTTAAGGCGTGGAGACTCCCGCTTAATGAAGACCTGGACAAATACCAGGCAAGCCGAAGTTTGGGAAGAAAAAGGAGACCAACCAGAATGGCAAAATCTATCGACCAGAGCAGAACCCTATAAAATATTAACAATACCCATGGCAGGGTTATTGTTAGTGGCCAGCGTAGATACTCAAGATGATCGTTTAGAATTTCTATTGATGGCCTTTGGACGGGGTGAGGAGTCATGGATAATCTACCAAACAACATTGACCGGCGATCCTGATGCCCCTGAAGTCTGGAAAAAATTAGATGAATTATTAATGCGAACATATACCCATGAATCAGGCGCAGAAATGCACATATTATCGATGGGAGTGGATACAGGAGGGCATAAAACGCAGGCAGTTTATAACTATTGTCGGTCAAGATCACCTATAGTTTTTGCGCTGAAAGGAGCCACGGCACAAGGGAAGCCCGTTATCAGCACCGCATCAAGGCAAGATGTAAATTTTCGGGGTGAAAAAGTAAAAAATGGTGTGAGCCTGTGGAGTATCGGCACAGATGTAGCGAAAGGCACTATTTATAATAGATTGAAATTGACAGAGCAAGGGCATGGATTTGTTCATTTCCCCATCGGCCTAAATGATGAATTTTATAAGCAATTAACAGCGGAAAAATTAATAACGAAATATAATAAACAGGGCTTCCAGGTTCAGGAATGGATGAAAACCAGGGAGCGCAATGATGTTTTAGACTGTTTTGTATATTGCTATGCCGCAGCCTTGAAAG
>CAZNFB010000300.1:0-3635 GCA_964572105.1 uncultured Desulfobacteraceae bacterium | reverse complement strand
ATGTTTTATATACTACTGATTCTTTTTTTATTTTAATAGCCATATGAAAACAAAAAGCCAAATCATATTTGACAATTCACGGAAAATGAGTGAAGTTTCCTCCGGTTCCATAAGTCTGGTGGTAACCTCCCCCCCTTATCCCATGATAAAGATGTGGGATGATCTCTTTTGTTCCTCCGACCCAAAGATAAAGGCTGCTTTAGACAGCTTTTCAGGAGATAATGCCTTTGAATTGATGCACAAATGCCTTGACCCTGTCTGGAAAGAGACTTTTCGTGTTTTGCACCAGGGAGGAATAGCCTGTATTAATATAGGGGATGCCACAAGAAACTTAAATGTAGACTTTAAACTATATTCAAACCATGTGAGAATACTTCACTATCTGTTGAAACTTGGGTTTACCATTCTTCCCAATATCCTCTGGAGAAAACAGACCAATGCCCCGAATAAGTTCATGGGGTCAGGCATGCTCCCGGGGGGAGCTTATGTTACCCTGGAGCATGAGCATATACTTATTCTTCGAAAAGGTGGCAAAAGAGAATTTTGCATGGAGTCTGAAAAAATAAACCGCCGCAAAAGTGCTATCTTCTGGGAAGAACGGAATGTTTTTTTTTCAGATGTATGGATGGATATAAAAGGTGCGAGGCAGGGGCTTTCTATAAAAAGCTCCAGATTAAGAAGCGGGGCCTACCCGTTTGAACTGGTTTACAGGCTGATAAACATGTACTCAGCAAAAAATGATACAATACTCGACCCTTTTTTGGGGACAGGGACAACAATGGCCGCAGCAATGGTCTCAGGCAGAAATTGTGTGGGATACGAAATAGATTCAAATCTTAAAAATTCGATTTGTGATATGTGCGAAAATATTATCGATTTTGGTAATCAATATATTAATGACCGACTTGAAAAACATGCGGCTTTTGTAGCAGAAAGGTTAAAGACAAAGGGTCCCCTGAAGTATAATAACAGACCCCATGGATTTCCGGTTATTACAAACCAGGAAAAAGAACTTATAATTAACGAAGTGGCCAGTGTAAAAAAAGTTGCAAACAGGTTTGAGATCTCATATTCAGACAGCCCCAGATATTTTACCTCAATAAATTCTGAAGAAAATTTACCAGAGAAAAATGCGCCCTGTAAAAAGAAGACTCAGGCCGGTGAAATCGGGGCTGGTCTAAAGCAGCAGTTGACCTTTTTTTAAAAAATGAATACCCATATGAAAAAATGCCGACCTTTTTAATGATCGGCATTTCATGGGCCTGCAAAAAAAAAATAACTACTTTTTTTCTGTATCAACAATCGGTCGGGTTTCAACAATGTCAAAAATAACCAGGTAACTATCAGGGGTTGAGCGTTCTTCGGCTTTGGCTTCCCGGTCCACGTTAAATGATTTTTCCCAGCCTGCTGCTTCTCCCTGGTCTCTTTCAACAAGATAAACCGGGTTTCTTGATCGTTCGATAAATTGTTTTTTTAAATAAATACGGTATCCTTTTATCTTAAACCCTTTACCACCTGTCTCAGGCAGAAGGATCAGGCAGGATGCATAGGGATTTTCTTTAATGTTTGCAAGAGATCTGCTGGTATTTTTCAATACAAAAGAGATTGTGTTTTTTTCTGTCAGCATAGCTGATCCAAAAACGGCTACATCTGTCTCACCTTTTTTGTTTGCTGTACTTAATATGTTAATTCTGTTCTTATTAGTCAGTACATCTTTTACAGTTTGGCTGAGATCCATTTTTTTCTCCCTTTTTGCTGTTAATAGTTAATTGCAAAGAATTGTTTTTTTCATTTGAACTGATATTGTAATGAACTTACAACAAGCATGCCATTGAACTTCAAATTTTTAAAAAAATGGAATTGGCTATAATAACAAGTAGTTATTCAAAGGTTGTGTCGTTTTAAATTAGCAGGCCCAATGTGTATAATTTGTTATGAGACGAATATGTATCATGGGGCAATCTCGTAATTTTAAAACAAGCCAGGATGATGAGATGTGTATGTGGTCGAAAAAATGTTTTAACCATGGTGTTTCGATGCAGTAATGAGACACAGGTAATGCTGCAGAGAATTTGAGCATTTATACAGATCTTAAGCCTGATCAGTACTCACTCATGGGCATATAAACCCGTCAGGACTCTGGCATACAACAGTTTCAAGGCCTATCTCTTTTAATATCGTGTATACCTCTTTCATATCATTAGATGTGGTTTTTTTGATTTTCCGTCTGAACGCCGGTTGATAATCATTTACGGCAACCTGTAGGCAGGGGTCTATTTTAAAAAGTTTTTTACCCATATCCTTTATTTCTTCAATCGATATAAGATCTTTATTATACGGAATTCCGATGCCTGTAAAGACCTTTTCCTTATAATGTTTTGACAAATATTTTACAGCATTCCAGGCAATTTTTTTGTACTTTTCCGCCTTTTCTTCATCCTTTAACCCTGTTATAAACATGAACGTATCCGTAGATAAAGCTTTCAAATCTATGCCGATATCTGTCATCCCGGCGTTGACAAGCTCATCAATATAACTTTCAGTCAGTAAAGACCCGTTGGTATCAACGTGTAATCTGATGGTTTTATTTTTGTAAAGGCTTTTTAGTTTCTGCAAAAACTTTATGAGCCATATCCTGTTAAGTGTCGATTCACCGCCTGACACGGTAAGCCGGGAAACATCAGGATATTTTTCGTTTGTCAGTAACATTTTTTTTGCCGCTTCATTGGGCGTCAGAAAATCATTTCTTCCGCTAAAAGCTACATGCCAGTTCTGGCATTGCGGGCACTGGAAGTTGCAACCTGCGGTATAGCATACTATTTCAATCGTTTTCTTGGGATCCTCTCTTAAATGCCAGGGAGTGCCCACACCTCCGGAAGGGTGCCCCGTAAAACCGCAGACAATTCTTTTTGGTATATAATTTGATGGAGGCGTTGTTATAATTTTTATCCCTTCTCGAACCATCGTAACACACGCCGGCTTCATTACGCCGTTTACTTCAACAGAGCAGCTGGAACACGCCCCAACCCCGCATGGCGCAAATATTTCAAATTTACATAGTTCTTCTGGTTCTTTCGGCAAATCTGTAATAAGATACCCGATCCCAGTTAAAGCTTCCTTTATACTAGTCTTTTCCGGAACAAAAACTTTTTTCCCATCAACTTCTATATTGATTTTATTTTTTCTTTTTGACTCGACAAGTGTAAGCGCTTCATTTGGACATAATAGTGTGCAGGCGCCGCAGCCGATACAGATATTCTCCTCTGCTCCCGGGCAGGCGACCAGATCAAGACAGGCATTACAATGTTTGCATTTTTCAAGTATATGTTTAGCGATAAAAGACATGATTTTTTTCCTGGGGGCAAGTCCCATTTTTTTTGCGGATTAAAGTATCAGTATTGCATTCAAGGGAAAATTTATCAATTTCAACAGGAGTATTTTTTATTTCCATTTGAATCTGTCGTACTTTGCCGAACTATACATCGGTTTTTGGTATCTGACAAGCAAAATGGAGAGAAAAAAGGTCAGAAATCAGCATGTTAGATGAAAAGTACCCTTTATTTAAAAAATGTGTGATTATTTAGCTAAGGAACGAAAATTTTATAAGTTGAACGAAATAGCTTGTCTTTTGGCCC
>CAZNFB010000299.1:0-3644 GCA_964572105.1 uncultured Desulfobacteraceae bacterium | reverse complement strand
ATTTCCGTCCTTAGCTGTTAAGCTTAACAGCATTCGATTTTTCTGCCTGTCTGCAGGAATCTTTTTTTACTTATACTCCACGCATGTTAAGCACGTCTATTGCAACGAGATCACCCAATGTTTTATATTGACAAATATAAAAGTTAGGTGCATATAACATATATAATATATAAAAAATTATCAAGTTAGATAAATATCATTAGGAGGGAGTAAAATAGATGGCTATCATAAATTTGCGGGAAATGAAAAAAAATGACACTGGAACAGTGTCGGCTATAAAGACTAAGGGTGAACTGGGCCGAAGAATTCGTGATATGGGTATTGTTCCAGGGACTCAGATCAAAATACAGGGGAGGGCGCCCCTGCGTGATCCTGTAGCTTTGCGTCTCCTGGGCTTTACCCTCACCCTTCGAAACAGTGAAGCAGACTATATAGAGATAGAGGTATAGTAAAAATGGATGAAATAATCGCCTTAGCCGGGAATCCAAATTCCGGCAAGACCACCCTCTTTAATGAACTGACCGGGGCAAGACAGCATGTGGGGAATTATCCCGGAGTTACTGTTGAAAAAAAAAAGGGGACTTATACTCATAATGGGAATAGATTCGAAATAGTCGATTTGCCGGGGACCTATTCCCTCACTGCTTATTCCCTGGAGGAAGTCGTTGCAAGGGATTTTCTTGTTAATGAAAAGCCGGGTATGGTTATTAACATTGTTGATGCTTCGAATCTCCAGCGTAATCTTTATCTCTCCCTCCAGTTTATGGAGATGGGTATCCCCCTGTGTATCGCCCTGAACATGGTTGATGTGGCCAAAACCCGTGGAATTGATATAAATATTGTAAAACTTTCCGAGCTGTTAGGGATTCCTGTAATACCTACAATCGCCCGGAGGGGGGTGGGAAAGCAGGAGCTTATGGAAGCTGTTGCCGATAATATTAAAATAAAAAAAGCCCCTGATTTTGCCATATCCTATGGGAACGATATTGATGATGCACTTGATGAAATTGAAAAAAAAATAAAGGTAAATGATTTTTTAAATAAAAGATATACTCCCAGGTGGACAGCTTTAAAGTATCTGGAAAGTGATAAACAGATCATCAAACTTGGACAAAAGGAAAATCCTGTTTTTTCAAAAGAAATCGAAGAGATTGTAAAGAAAGTATCTGTTCATCTGAAAAAAACCCTTGATACTTACCCAGAAGCTGTTATTGCTGATCACCGTTACGGATATATAAAATCGATTATGAAACAAGGGGTTTTAAAGTGCGATTATGATATTGACAGGCTGTACGCATCAGATAAAATTGACCAGGTTGTAACAAACCGTTTTCTCGGTCCAATAATTATGATTGGGGTTATCCTGGCACTTTATCAGTTTACATTTAATTACAGTGAAATGCCGGTGGGCTGGTTTGAATTTTTTTTTGGCCGTCTTGGAGCATTTGTCCAGGGGCATCTGCCGGATGGTCACTTAAAATCCCTTGTTTTATCGGGTGTTATCGACGGTGTCGGCGGTGTTTTAGGGTTTGTTCCACTTATTATGTTTATGTTTTTCGGGATTTCTATTTTGGAAGACTCCGGTTATCTGGCACGTGTGGCCTATATGCTCGACAGGGTATTTAGATCCTTTGGACTCCACGGCAGCTCTGTGATGCCCTTTATTGTATCCGGCGGTATTGCCGGGGGGTGCGCGGTTCCAGGAGTCATGGCAACCCGGACAATTAAATCACCAAAAGAAAGGCTTGCGACCCTTTTGACTGTACCTTTTATGAACTGCGGAGCCAAGCTTCCAGTCTTTGCCCTTTTAATTGCTGCATTTTTTTCTGCACACAAGGCCTTTCTTATGGTTATTATCACAGCGATTTCCTGGCTGGGGGCTTTGCTTGCTGCCAAACTTTTGCGAAACACTATTATAAGGGAAGACTCAACCCCTTTTGTCATGGAGCTTCCCCCCTATCGTTTCCCCACTTTCAAAGGTATTTTTATGCATACCTGGGAAAGAACCTGGCAGTATATAAAAAAAGCCGGAACCGTTATTCTGGCAATTTCAATTGTGCTGTGGGCAATGATGACTTTCCCCGGCCTTTCTGAATCAGACTTAAAGATGTTTGAAGAAAAAAGAGAAGCTCTCATGGCTTCGGCTTCTTTAAATGCGGCAGAAATTGCCCCTGGTGACAATAATTTTTCTCCTGAAACTTTGGAATTAAAGGAGCGGCTATTAGAAATAGATATTCAGGAGACCGAGGCAGGTCTGCAGAATTCAATTGCTGGGAGTCTTGGAAGAACCCTTGAACCCATGACACGCCTGGCCGGTTTTGACTGGCGTACCAATATCGCACTTCTTGGAGGCTTTGCTGCAAAAGAGGTGGTTGTATCAACCCTGGGAACTGCATATTCCCTTGGGCAGGTTGATCCGGAAGATACAGATTCGCTTTCAAAAACACTTGCAAAAAGTTCTGCGTGGAGTCCCCTGACAGCTTTTAGCCTGATTATTTTTACTATATTTTATGCACCCTGTTTTGTTACTGTGGTCTGCATCGTGCGGGAGTCCGGTTCATGGAAATGGGGAGCATTTTCCATGATTTTTAATACAAGCCTGGCTTTTGGCCTATCAGTACTTGTTTTTCAGGTTGGTTCTTTACTAGGGTATTAAGGAGATAAAAATATGGAAATATTAATAGTAATCCTCATAGTAGGGGTGGCTGTTTTTTATGCTGTTAAAAATTTTATTAAAAAGTACAAGGCTGGTTCCTGCTGCGGCTCTGACTGTTCATGCAGCATGAATGATAAAAAATGCCAGGATTTAAATAATAAGGGATGACATTGGATATAACCAGCATGCCCTGTCGGGCACAACAAAATATGAAAATGATATAGCGTTTAATGGCCTTTTATAAATTAGTAGAATTCTTTAATTCACAATTTATCATTTTCATATAAAGTAACTATTTGGCTGATAGATGTTCATATAAATAATTTCAGAGCCTGGCCGAATTTCAGCAATAGACTGAGCTATAATAAAATTTAAAAACCTCTGAAACTCGCTGCGCTCAAACAGCCAGTGTATTTTAAATTTCACCATAGCTCAATTTAGCCATTTGGCTTTATGAAATTTATTATCTGAACATATATAGTTGCGGATATAATTTATTTATTCCTGACAGATGAGTTTAATTTGTAGATAAACGCCAGTACTTCTGCAACTGCACGGTAGAGTTCAGGGGGAATTTCAGTATTTAATTCAAGGGCCTCAAGAACCTGAACCAGTCCCTGGTCTTTATAAAGGGGGATGTTGTTTTGTTGTGCCAGTGTTATAATTTTGTCCGCAACATGACCTTTCCCTTTTGCCGTTACTTTGGGGGCATTGTTCTGATTTTTATCATACTTCAATGCCACAGCTGTTTTTGATTCAGATTTTTTCAAACTGTTATATTCACCTTTCTGCTGACTGTTTCATATGCTTCTGTATTAGATTGAGCATATTCCTCTGTATCAAATTGAGCAATTTTTTCTTCGGAAATCAGAACATTTAGATTTAATGCTCTGAAAAAAGGGGCTATTTGCTGGTGTACATTATTTATGTTTTCCTCAAAATATTGTTTAACAGCCTCGTCCTGGACAAAGAATGTAAGACTTAAACT
>CAZNFB010000298.1:0-3644 GCA_964572105.1 uncultured Desulfobacteraceae bacterium | reverse complement strand
GTATTTATTATAGATACAGATAATGAAATACAGGAAGATCCAATAGGTTCTGATTATTACAAAAATGTCGGAGAAACAAGGCGAAAAGGAATAGAATTAGCAATGAAAATTTTTCCTTTAGAGAATCTGGAAATCTTTGGAGATGTTTCATTCTTTGATACGGAAGTTCGAAAAAATCCGGACAAACAGCTGGAGGGTAAAGAAATCAGCGGAGTACCTGAAAATATTATAAATCTGGGGGTAAAATATGTCTTTCCACAGGGACTTGGGGGAAGGGTTAAATGGCATCATACAGATGAATCTTTCATAGATGATATGAATCGGTTTGAAGCTGACAGTTACGATGTTGTTGATCTGAGTCTTTTTTATACTCTTCATGACTCGAAAGGGACTGAATATAAAATTAATTTTCGGGTAGATAATTTGTTTGATGAACATTATAGCCAGGCCGTATGGAGTGGTTACGGAACAAATAATTACGCTGTTTCCTGGCCTAGAACGTTTTGGGGAGGCATTACCATTAACTGGTAGAGTTATATAAAAAACAAATTCGAGCATAATTTTGATCACTATGCCGCCATTGAGCTTTGGGGTAAGGAATGTGGTAAAATAGAGAAATTTTTAAAATTATTAAGTCAGGTCAAAAAGGAGAAAAGATTATGATGGCAAAAAAATTTTATTATAACGCTTTTATCAAAGTTTCTGTTTTTATGTTTTGTTTTTTTATAGCAGGTTTTTTCTGCTCCACTGTTAATGCACAAAAGCTCTATGGGAAGCATCTAAATAAAATAGACTATTTTTTTTGGAATAAAATTGCACAACGATCAGCTATAGATGCATGGAAAATGCTGGGACACAAACCTTTGCCAAGAAATTCTATTCTTCTCACATCTGCGGGATATTCAGTTATTGATGCCTATACAACAGAAGCCTGCTTAGATGGCTTAAGGCTTTTTACCGGTTCATCCGCAGGTAAAGGGACTTTGATAAGTGTTCATAAAAAGCGAAATTCTCCGCTCTGGTTTTTCTTTTATGATAAGAAGACCGGTTACGGGGTTTACTGCGAGATGAATTCCTCTTTACTTTTAAGTAATTTATCATGCCTCGACGGTTTTTCTCCAAAAGAAATCAGTAATAAACTTGCAAAAATTCCTGTAGACACTTTTTATAATACACTATGCATGGAAAGGATTAATGCAGACTATATGCTGTCAAAGCTTGAAAAATGGAATGAAAATTTTTCTGATAAAATATTCGGCGGGAATGAATTCAGTATCACTACAATAATAAATATTATTAATAAAAATGCCCCTTATGATCTAGTTCGCTCGGCAATGTTCCATGACCATCTCTGCCCCGGTCTCACAAGCGGATATCTTTTGGCAAATTATATTGAAGAACATTTTCCAATCAGCCCCGGTAGTAAATATTTTTATTTTTCACTGCCACCATGGTGCAAGGATGATGCTATCCAGATATTATTAAATGCAACACCGGGAAAACGGTCCTATGCAGTCACATATCTGACCAATGAAGATAAAGATAGATTAAAGGATGAATACCAAAATATTGCGGGAATTTTTTTCCGTAAAAACGACGATGGAATATGGGAAGGTTCTGTACTCGGCTTTGATTTTGATCTGGCAAGGGAGATGATGAATATAGATTGGAATGGGATGTATTGGTGGGAATCCAGATTATTAATGAACCTGGGCTTTTTGCAATACCTGGAAACTCCGGAGATTTTTATCAGCGAGTTGAAGCAGTTTTTTCTGGAACAAGGTACGGAGCCCAAGGATTTTGCCCGTCCCGGTGTTGATGTTTTGGAAGAATTCGGGCTTGTAGATTAATATTAAAATTTTCGGTAACTATTCAGCTATAGATTGTCAGGTAATAATCCTGTTTTAAAACTTGGTACAAGGCCAGAGGAAGGCGTATTGTAATACGCAGCCGGCGATAACGCAGTGAAATTATTTATGTGACAATCTATATAAAAAAATATGTGACACCAGACCCTTAAGCGAGATGAAAAACGGAGGCATAATCAAACTGGATAACCATAATTTCATGATGTACAAAAGCAGGATTAGGGAAAATATCCTTAACCGATACTGCCCATATGCTCTTAAAAATATTGTTGGTTTGCGTCCAAATACCCGCTATGGTATCAGGATGGACAAATCGGCAATTGAAGTGGTGTGGTAAAATATCCTTGATAAATTCATTATTTTAAATTATCAATAATTGTAACTATTCAGCGAATATGTACGGCAGCAGGTATAATTTGATTAAACCATGAAAAACTCACAGATAAGAGGTCGTTAAGAAAGAACCTGTTAAAAATATAAACTTGCATAATAGTATACCAAAAAATAACGTCAATAAGTTCAGCCCTGATGGGTTCTTTCTTAATGCTCTCTAATCTGTTCGAACAATTTCAAATGTTTTAATCAAATCATACCCGTTGCCTATCTTAAACCAGCGACGCTGAATAGTTACCAATAATTTAAAATAATGAAAGGATGCAATATGGCTAATCCATTTACCCTGCGGGTTATTCCGCCTGATTTCCCTTTTTGCAATCGCAGTGCTGAATAAAGGGAACTTTTTCCCATGCAAAAATAAGGTTAATGTAGTTCTATTTTCGCCGCGGCGTTAGGGAAAAACATTCCTTATAAAGAGACTTCAGACAGACCTTGCCGCAAAAGACTTCTTTACTGTTTACGCCGATTTTTTTATGGCGACCTCCGAAAACGACATAGCCAAACGGATCGCAAAAAGCATATACACGCCTTTGCATGAACGCGAATCCTTTCTGGATAACGGAACTCGGCCTCTTTATCCGCAGGGAAGCGATTAATGTTCATATTGTCTTTGATGAATTTTAGGAAATTACGGAATTGAAAAATTTTTCCATCAAAGGAATTCTCAGAAAACATATCCAGGAGCATCAGGCCTCCTATCTTTTCGTAGGCAGCCGCCGCAGAACGCTTCTGGATATATTCAATCAGAAAAAAAGGCCCTTTTATCAAAGTGCCATCCTCTACCCCTTAAATCCTTTGCCTCACGATGAACTAACGATATCTCTTGTTGAATGGTTTAAAAACGGCGGGAAGAAATGCTCCCGGGATATTCCTGCTGCAATTTCCGAAAAAGTGCGGAGAAAATGAGGTCAGATCTATTATTGACCCATGAAAGATAAAATTTTCTCACGCAAAGACGCAAAGATTGACAAGGTTTGAGAGGCAATAGCCTTTTTTTATTAACCTGTAAAAAATATCCGGTTTAGATTTAAGATTTTTTTATATATTATCATGATGGAAAGGGACCTAAAAAGGGGCAAACAATGAAATATCCATACGGAATATCTGATTTCAGCAGTATTCTCAGGGAGAATTATTTTTATTGCGACAGAACAGATAAAATTCCTCTGCTTGAAAATACAAAATCGCAACTCTTTATTCGTCCCAGGCGTTTTGGTAAAAGCCTTGTGCTTTCCATGCTGGAAAATTACTATGATGTGGCAAAAAAAGATGAGTTTGAAGAAATCTTTGGTGGATTGAAGATCGGGAAAACCCCCACTGATCTGCGTAATTCATACTTTATTTTAAAATTCGATTTTTCATGTGTTGATCCCACAGGCA
>CAZNFB010000297.1:0-3660 GCA_964572105.1 uncultured Desulfobacteraceae bacterium | reverse complement strand
GCCAAAAGACAAGCTATTTCGTTCAACTTATAAAATTTTCGTTCCTAAATCAAATCGGAGAAATAAATAGACCATGTATCTTACTGATTTATGTATAAAAAGACCGGTTCTTACCATTATATTGTCATCTGTTTTTATTATATTCGGTATTATAGGATACCAGCGAATACCCTTTGATGAATATCCTTACATAGAATTTCCCTATGTAACAGTAACAACTTTTCTTTCAGGGGCAAGCCCGGAAGTTATAGATATGGATATTACAGATGTTCTGGAAGAAGAGTTTAATTCCATTCAGGGTATAAAGCATATTACATCTGTCAGCATGATGAACAAATCGGTTATAACTCTGGAATTTCACCTGGATAAGGATATTAATGTAGCGGCAACAGATGTACAAAATAAAATAGGGATGGCCATGAAAAAGCTTCCCAAGGATGTTGACAGGCCAATAGTAGATAAGTTGAGTACTGAATCCATAGCCACAGTCTGGTTTACTCTTCAATCCAAAACCCGTTCATTTAATGAAATATGTATGTTTGCTGATCAGGTTTTAAGGCGGAGACTCGAAACCGTAAGCGGCGTTGGCAAGGTGAATATTTACGGCTTTAGGGACAGAGAAATACAGTTATGGCTGGATCGGGAAAAACTGAACTCTTACCATATTCCTCCTCAAAAAGTTGTTCAGGCTTTAAAAGATCAGCATATCGAAATGCCCGGTGGTTTTCTGAAAACCGGTCCCACTGAAATTATTGTAAAGACAATGGGTGAATTTAAGAGTGTCGAAGAATTTAACGACCTGATAATTGATCATAAAAATGGCGTTCCCATTAAACTTAAAGATATAGGTTATGCAGAAGACGGCATGGAAGAAGAGCGCTCTCTTATGCGTTATAATAAACAGCCTGCAGTGGGAATACAGATATTAAAGCAGGTGGGATCCAATGTGGTTGAAGTGGCAGAAAGGCTGAAAAAGAAAATAAAAGAGCTGGAGCCCCTTATACCAGAAGGGATGGAATATACTGTCAGCTGGGACAGATCTAAATTTATACGAAGTACCATTGAAGGGGTGCAGGTTGATCTTTTGGTTGGAGTGGTACTCACAATTGTTATTCTATACATATTTTTATTGAATTTTCGCTCCACTTTAATCGTTAATCTGGCAATTCCCACTTCAATTATCGGTGCCTTTGCCGCTATGTACTTTTTGGGCTTTACCGCAAATAATATGACAATGATCGCCTTATCTGTGGCAATAGGACTGGTTGTTGATGATGCTATTATTATTCTGGAAAATATCTATCGCCATATGGAAGAGGGGATGGATCCCATTGAAGCAGCCTCTTCCGGTACCAGTGAAATAGCATTTGCGGCGATAATAGCCAGCTTGAGTATCTGCGTTGTTTTTATACCTGTTGCATTTATGAAAGGTATTATGGGACGTTTTCTCTATCCCTTTGGACTCACAATTGTTTCCGCTATAATGATTTCCCTGTTTGTAGCCCTTACACTCACACCCATGCTCTGCTCAAGAATTTTAAAGCTCAAAAACAGTAAAGAGGATAAAAAGAAAAATCTGTTTCATCAATTTGTTGAGTCTGTTTTGAACTCTGTAACCGTGGTTTACAGTGTAATGCTTGGTTTTGCCTTACGCCACCGGGTTGTTATGCTTTTCTGTGTGGCTGGTGTTTTTACCGCCACTGTTTTTTTGGGTCTGCAACTGAAAAAAGAGTTTTTGCCCATGGAAGACAGGGGGCTTTATATGATAAGTATGCGAACCCCTGTGGGGTCGAGTATCGAGTATACAAAACAGTTCATTGAACGACTGGAAAATGTTACAGCTCAGGAGCCGGAAAACACCATGATAACCAGCATGGTTGGTGCAATGCCCACTGATGATACTAACAATGTCTGGTTTTTTGTTGTTATGGAGGATCTTGACAAGAGAACAAGGAGCCAGAAAGAGGTCATGGCCATGGTACAGAAAAACTCCAGTACCATTCCAGGTGTTGTTATATCCGTGGAAGATTTTTCAGCAATCGGCCGCATTTCCCGTAATACAGATGTTGATGGTATTATAAGGGGGCCTGATATGAATAAACTGGCAAAGTACGCAGAGGATATTAAGACTCAATATGCAAAAATTCCGGGAATTGTTGGAGTGGACTACGATCTTGAGCTGGAAAAACCGGAAACCAGAATCTATATTGACAGGGATAAGGCTGCTGACGTAGGGGTCGACATATCTACCATAGCTAAAACCTTGTGGATATTGATTGATGGATATGCAGATGAGTCAATAAAATTCGAAGATGAAGGCGAAAGATATAATATCCGGGTACGTTTAATGGAAAAATACCGGACCAGGCCCGAGGATCTGATGAACATCCTGGTCCCTGCTAAAAACGGTAACCTGATAGAGCTCAGAAATCTTGTGCATATTGAAAATGGAGTGAGCCCCCAGACCATAAGACGTTTTGAACGGCAGCACGCAATCCATATCTTTGCCAATGCACGGGGCGGCAATAAGACTGCCGGAGAGGCAATAGACGACCTTAAAGAAATTGCAAAACAGGTATTGCCCAAAGAAGGCGGTTATGAACTGAGTTTTGGCGGAACAAGTGAAGATATGATTGAAATGTTTGATGCATTAACATTTGCATTTATTCTTGCCATAATTGTGGTCTATATGCTGCTGGCAGCTCAATTTGAAAGTTTTATCCATCCATTCACCATATTGCTCGCTTTGCCCATGGCTCTTTTTGGTGCTTTTGGCGCGCTTTTGATTACAGGCAAAACGCTGAATCTTTTCAGTCTTTTAGGTATGATTATTTTGATAGGGCTTGTAACAAAAAATGCTATTTTACTGGTGGATTATATCAATACTTTAAGAAAGCGGGGCCTTTCACGCACCGATGCTATACTAAAAGCTGGCCCAGTCAGGCTTAGACCGGTATTGATGACCGCCTTATCTACATTTTTCGGCATGCTGCCCATTGCTCTGGAGCTCAGCGAAGGTGGTGAAGCAAGATCGCCCATGGCTATTGCAGTGGGCAGCGGCATGATTACCTCTACTATTCTTACCTTATTGATGATTCCTGTGATTTATTCCCTATTAGATGACCTGGTTATCTTTGTTCAAAATAACATGCTTGTCTTTGTGAAAAAATTTTCAGAATTTCAGGAGAAGATAGGAAGCAAGGATTAACCCATCTTTTTGAATAGAAAAAACAAATACTATAATTACAGCAGGTTACTTTTTTAAAATCTTAGTTATGGCACTACTTTTATTCTTTTCGTTTTTAGCACCTTACTCCTGAAACCCTGTCATAAAAAACAAGAAAACTTTGAGGCATCATTATAAAATTTTGTAAACTTAATGTGTTACATCTCTTGAAAATTGAACTGATAATTTTTGGTTTTGGGGTGCGGGCATAGCACGCCTTGATACCTTACTCCTGAAATTCGTATTTTTTTCTAGCAAAAAAGGAGTATCCTATGTTAAAAAAAAATTGATTTAGGAAAACGGCCTGATCTTGTGGGAGGAGGCTTGACACGAAGTCTTGGTGGTTGGGACAACGTTAACAAGATGAAGCTTGATGGAACGAACGTATCAAGAGCGATCAACGAATTTTAGGGAAAAGTGATTTTGTTAGAGAT
>CAZNFB010000296.1:0-3699 GCA_964572105.1 uncultured Desulfobacteraceae bacterium | reverse complement strand
TCTTGCAATTTTCTACCGGACACTGCTAATTATTTTTAGCATACTTTTTTAATATATTTATAGAGGGCCGATCTATTGGAAGACTTTTTTTCAAATAATTCATATAAATATTTAAGGGGGTCTCCCGTCTTAAAAGCATCATCTTGTTTATCATTACATTGTGCGTTATTTTTTTATACTTTTTGATAGTCTGCTTTTCTTTACCGGAATTTGCAAGAAGCTCCTTAACAGCGTCTAATATGTACATATAAAATATCTGCAATGTATCAGCCTCAAAAGCGTTAATTGGTCCTAACCTGGAGGCTTCTTCAAATTTTTGAGTAATACCGTCAATCTGATCCCGTTTGCTCTCTCCGTTAAGCTTTGAAAATTCTTGCAAAAATTTCCCAACCCCACCAATTCCGGCAAGCATTTCCTTAAACCTTGCAATGGTCTTTTCATTAATATTTTTAACAACAGAATTAATCCTGTTGACATATTTTCTACAAATCTTTATCTGCTTAACAAGCCTTTTAATCCTTACATCTTCTTCTTGAGAACGTTTTTCTTTTCCCTGCAAATCTTTTAATTCCTCTTCAAGAAGCAAAAGGTTCATATAAGGGTCAGAAGTTGTCCCAAAACGGTTCACTGGAGTCAAAAATGGAAGATAAAAATCTTTTCCCGACTCATTTATAAACTCCTTTTCATTTTTTTCTACTTCATTTATGCAGCCCTGATTCCCGTTGATATCTTTAACATCAAAATCTTTTGCAACGCCCCTTGAATATAGATCAGACCCCCTTACAAGAAAAATTTTAGACGGATTTGCAAAGGAAGCACTTGTTTCAATATAATCAGGGTAAGAGTCCATAACAACAAGCCGCCTGCATGTTGATTCTATGGCCTCCTCAGGCACTGCATCTGGACTCGGCTCAAGTAAAAAATGGACCACAGTTATGCCGGCTTCACCAAGCACCCTTGTAAGCCGCATTGCATCCACACCACGGTAAAGGGCTTCAGGCTTTAAACGTTTTATTTCTGCATCATTAAAAGACTCCGTACCAAAAGAAATCTTTGTTACTCCGGCATTTTGTAAAAGATCAACCAACTCCAGATTTATTCCATGGGGTAAATATTTTTTATCCTTTAATAAAAAATTATCGATTCTGCCATTAATTAAAAAATTAAACCGATGATTTAATTTTTCTTCAATAATTCTGCCAAAAAGCTTATGCGCCCTTCGCAAGCTGTAAATCATATTATCATTGGCAAACATTACCTTTTGTATATGCGTCTTTTTTGATATTTCCTTGAGGATTTCTATGATTCTGTCTATTGACAGGAATCTAATTCTTTTACCAAATATACGGGAACAAAATGTACACCCATAGGGGCACCCCCGCTCTGTGAGCATGGAGATCATATCCCCTTCATACATACAGTAATGGAAAAAATCGAGCGCTTCAAGCTGGTTTCGGGTAAGAGAGGGATATTCCTGGTTTGTAAAAAGATGCCCGTTATCAAGAAACATAACTCCGGGAATCTCTGTTATTTGTTTGAAATCGGGCTTTTCTTTAGTAATTTCATCGACAAGTAAGGGGAATGTAAAATCTGCCTCCCCTTTTAAGGCATAATCGGCTTTCAGGTTCCAGAAAAATGCCACGGGCCTGCTTTTAAAAGCAGGCCCACCTAAAACAATCTTTGCCATGGGGGTAAATTTTTTAATTTTTTCGATCCACCCCTTTGCCAGGAAATATTCTTCAGCCTGATCATATGCGGTGAGCATAAAAAAATCAGGCTGCAGTCTTAAAGCATCCTCCACTGAAGAGACAATTTCAAATCTGTGATTCGTTTTTTTTTCAATAATTTGCGAAAAATATTCAGCTGCAATACTATTAGTTTCAGTTATAAATACAAATACGGCCATGATTAGTCTTAAGCATAAAGCGTATTTTTAGTTTGTGAACGCTTTTCTTTAATTTTTTTAAATAAAATTCTTATCTCTTCATCAAGTCCAGGCATACCAAGTTGTCGATTTTTAGAAGCTATTCTATTTGCAATCCCTTTTGCCTCTTTAAAATTTCCTCCCTGATAACATCTATACATTTCTTTTAATGCTATTGGAATTTCACTCTCCTGCTCCTCCAGTCGATGGCATCTCACCTGAGCGCCGCAGTGAGGACATTCCCTCACATCGATGGGTCCGCATCATGAATTGGGACAAATATACTTAAAGTCCGCCAACATACCTTCATATTCACACTCATCACAAATCATAGCCGCCTCCTTGCACAATTAAATATTTATACCTTTATCCACCCACAGTTACGTCTATACCCTGATCTGTGAAAAGTTCGATAAACTGCATAATATCATCATCGGTAAATTTTTCTTCAGCAGGAAAAGGGTAATCACAGCCGAAAAGCCTGTATTTTGCCCCGGCATAGGGATGGTAAGGGAGCAAATCCACCGCCAGAACTTCCCCTTTCTTATCCAGTTCAGCCACAAACGCGGCAGTTTTTGCCAAAGCCTCCACAGTATCATTACGCCCTGGTATTACAGGAACCCTCATCCGCATGGGGATTCCTTTTTCAGCCACTTGTTTCGCGTTTTCAAGAATAAGAACATTGTCTCTTCCTGTAAATTCTTTATGCGCCTCAGGATCAAGATGCTTTAAATCATACAAAACCAAATCAGTATAATTAAGAAGAGTTTCCAGTTTTTCCCAGGGAAGATAGCCGCAGGTATCCAAGGCAGTATTGATCCCCCGCTCCTTTGCCCCTTTTAACAGTGCAAGGGAAAATTCAAATCTTGAAGTAGGCTCACCCCCTGAAATTGTTAATCCTCCGCCTGACTGATCATAAAAAAGCTTATCTTTTTCCACAGAATCCAGGACATCCCCAGCCCTTACAAAAACACCCCACAGGTTCATGCTGTCAAATTCACAGGCATCAACACAACTTTCACAGGTAATACACAGATCTTTATTAATGTATGGCGTTTTTTCCTTGGGAAAAGTAATTGCACCTGCGGGACAAGCCTCCACACACTTGCCGCATCCTGTACATTTTTTACTGTTAGGAAATACTTCAGGATACTTTTTCATACCTTCGGGGTTATGGCACCACTTGCAGTTTAAAACACACCCTTTAAGAAAAACGGTTGTTCTTATTCCAGGACCGTCATTTAAAGAAAACATCTGAATATTGGTTATTATCCCAAGAGTATCATCCGTAGCAAAAGCATCTTCCTTTTTTTCCGCTACTGATGTCTGCTCTGTTTCCTCTTGCAGTATTTGCTGGTTCACTTAAAAAACCTCCTAAATAGCACCCAATTAATTATATTTCGGCAGCCGGTTCTATTCTGCTGACATGATTTTTCCTGCCGCTGTTTTTGCCTTAATGATATTATCTATCATCCGTACTGTTTCTACTTCTTTCCGGAACAGATCTGTACCATTAACATAAACAGGGTCATCTCTTTTAATATCTGCAAAAATTACAGGGGATTCGTTCCCCTTAGGCTTTAACCATGCAAATTCCCTATCATCGTCAAATCCATATTCATAGGAAAGATCATCTATACAAAATATCCCGGAACCAACGTTCCAGATTTGCCACATTTCTTCTGACCACTCAGCTGTATTATCCATAATTTCTCCAATGTAAAAGGGTAAAATAGTACCCAATAAAAACTAAAAACTTTTCAAATTAAAAAAGG
>CAZNFB010000295.1:0-3726 GCA_964572105.1 uncultured Desulfobacteraceae bacterium | reverse complement strand
GGCTTTATACAGGGGACCTTGCAACCGTTGACAACGAGGGATATATATTTATAGTCGATAGAAAAAAGGATATGATTATCAGCGGAGGGGAAAATATCTATCCCAGGGAGATAGAAGAGGTTCTTTATACCCATCCCGATATTTTAGAAGCAGCAGTTATTGGAATACCGGATGAGAAATGGGGAGAGGCGGTAAAGGCCTTTGTTGTGGTTAAAAAGGGGAAAGAGCTCCTTGAGAAAGCTGTTATCGATTTTTGCGTAAAGAATCTTGCCGGTTATAAAAAACCTGCCAGTGTTGAATTTATTTCCGTCCTTCCAAGGAATCCTGTGGGTAAAGTTTTGAAAAAGAGACTCAGGGGGAAATACTGGAAAAATTATGAAAACAGGTATGGAGAATAGTACCTTACTCCTGAACTTCTGTCATAAAAACAAGAAAATTATAATGAAAATTTAGCTACAAATTTTGTAGATGGTCAACTTGATATCTGTAAATACAATGAGTTTGGCTGGGGTAGGGGCAGAATCCATTTCTGCCCCTGTATTTTTTGGCGGATACGGACAGGGCGGATATGGAATCCGCCCCTACGGTTTTCCATTGCGACACGCCTTGACGTGGGTTGCGGGCAAAAACCGCCTTAGAATATTTGGCAGGACAGATGGTCAATGATGGATGTATTTTTTTAATTCTTTGTAGAAATTCTGGTGGGAAGCAAATGCATATAGATAAAGCGTATTATCAACTATTTCACCTGCAAGGAGGATTTGCATATTTGATGATTTGAACTTGTATATACGAACCCCCTGCAAGTCTCCAATTTTTTTATTACCAATTGCTGGATTTTCAAATATCGTTTTTACTGCATTATCTAAATCTTTGATTTGATTTTTATGCAACTTCTTTTTTTGTTTAGCAAAAAATTGAGATTGTATTATTTCTGCTATTACGGTCATTAATCATTCCCAAATACGTATGGAGTTCCTTGACCAGCTTTAATCTCTTCTTTTCCAATGAGGATATTTTGTATAAATTGTAATGGCAGCTCTGGATTGTCTTCAATCATTTGTCCAATTTTTGCCCAATATTCAATTTGTCCGGCAATAGATCTTTTGAAAACTTTTGACTTGATTTTTGCTTTTTCAAAAAGGTCATCAGATACTTTAACTGCTGTTGCCATGATACCTCCTGAGTTTTGAATTTTTATTCAACGGCAACACAATAACACCCACAGTTCATTAAGCAACCATGCTTCCATATGGTTACGGTATATTAACATAGTAAGGAACGGGGATGAAATAATTATTTGACAATCTATAGCCTGGGCGGCTGATTTTTAGTGCATTACTCAAAGAAGTTCGTATTTTCGTGATATTTTTTTTGGCTCCGGCTATGCCGGGTCAGGTTTTTTGAAATGTGATTCTTGGATCTATCAGTATATAGGCCAGGTCTGACAAAATATTTCCAAAAAGGCCCAAAATAGATGTCAGGGAGAGAATCCCCATGAAAACTGGGTAATCTCTTCCTATAACAGCTTCCAGGCTTAATCGCCCCATTCCTGGAATTTCAAAAACCTGCTCTATTATTACAGAACCGGCAAACATTACAGTGAGGATGGAACCGAACCCTGTGGCAACTGGTATGAGAGAATTCCTTAAGGCGTGTCCCCATATGGCCCTGGTCAAACTTCCTCCTTTTGCCATGACTGTTCTGATATAATCTTTACTGATTTCTTCAAGTAAAGAATTTTTCATAAGAAGGGTGAGGACTGCAAAATTTCCTGCCATATAGCAGGAGACAGGCAAAAACATATGGGTAAAGATATCTTTTGTTTTTGCAAAAAAGGTAAGATCTGAAAAATTTTCAGAATAAAAGCCTGCCACAGGGAATATATCCCACATGGAGTCTGTTGTGCCGCAAAACAGCATTTTTAAAACCATTCCCAGGGCAAATGGAGGGATTGCGTATCCTGCAAAAACAATAAGACTCGATACCATATCAAACATTCTGTTATGGTGAATGGCTTTTATTATACCCAGGGGTATACATATAAGGTAGGATAGGAAAAAACCTGTTACGCCGAAGACCAAAGAGACTTTGAATCGTTCTTTTATAAGCTGCCATGCTGTTTTATTGGAGAATTTATAAGACTCCATTTTCATGCCTAGCCTGTCTGTGACAAGCCATTTCCAGTATCTTTTAAAAAGGGGCTGATCAAATCCAAAATGGATTTCCAGAGCTTTGCGCTGGCTTTCGGAAATAGAAGCACTATTTGCCGTAACCCCCGCCGATTCTGCGCTCCCTATCCCCTTCATTCCCATTATCATCTGTTCAACGGGGCCCCCTGGAACAAATTGTATTAGCCCAAAGCATAAAAAAGTAATTCCTATAAATGTGGGAATTATCAGAAGAAGCCGTCTTATAAAATAATATAGTCGTTCCATTTTGTTAAAACCTTTTCACAGGTATTGTATACATGAGTAATTACAAAGTCGTTTAGGATCGGAGATTAAATAAATTCAAGGAGTTCAGCAGGGTTGTTTACAATAAGCTGCGCTCCATTTTCTTTTAACTCGCTTAAAGAGCGAAAACCCCAGGATACTCCAACAGGATACATTCCAGCAGCAGCTGCTGTTTTCATGTCAACCCCTGAATCACCTGCAAAAAGAATATTTTTAGGGTCAATCCCTATCTTTGCAGCGATTTCAAAGGCTCCTGCGGGATCAGGTTTAGGGGGGAGATGATCACGCTGACCAAAAACAACATCAAAATTCCATTTTTCAAGTATGGAGAAAACACATTTTCTTGTAAGGGTATCCGGCTTGTTTGATAAAATAGCAATTGTTATATTTTTTTGTATTAACCCGTCAAGCAGCTCAGGTATCCCTTTGTAAGGTTTTGATTTAATATTAAAATTACAGGCATAATCCTGCATAAACTCTTCCAGGCAGGAGGCTATCATCTTCTTTATACGATGTTCTTTTGGCAGAGCTCTTATGATAAGTTGTTTTGTGCCATCTCCTATAAATTCTCTGTATGCAAAAATGGGATGCGTTGGAAAGTCTCTTTTTTCAAGAGTTCTGTTAACCGCATCCCCAATATCATTTACAGTATCAATCAAAGTACCGTCAAGATCGAACAGTACGCCTTTAAATTTTGGTACAAAATTCATGGAATTCACAAAATCGGGCAGGGCAAAGGCCGTAAGGCCTCTGCCCTGCCCCCCCCTCAGAAACGTACATGGAAATTTCCCTATACGTTAAAAGTTATCATCAAAAGCAAGAATAACCGTTCATGGTTTACAGTTATCAGTTTACGGTTTAAAAAACCAAAGAATTTTGGAATTTATAGCCAAAATACTTTTTTTTAAATGCCGAGATTTTTTTAAAGTAAACTTCTGGTTCATCGTTGTATATAATTTCTTCAACAAAGGCTAAAATACTGTCAATCTTAACGGTTTCACACAGGCTGTCAACAGTTTTTGCGGGCAGCTTGTTGTTTATTGAGGCCACCTGGTCAGAATGAAACAGGAGGCAGTGATCAACCAGCAGGCTCAAGATCAGGCCTCGGCTTGATCCTTCTTCGTCATATTGTTTGGCCTCTTGCCCCCATCCTTTTGGTTTATGTTTTTACTTATGAGCCTTATATATTCGCTTTGTATTCTTAGAGCCTGTTTAAAAATTATTACCTGGCTGCAATGAAATAGATATTCCCAGGCAATTTTAGAATGCC
>CAZNFB010000294.1:0-3727 GCA_964572105.1 uncultured Desulfobacteraceae bacterium | reverse complement strand
GATCTTAAAATAGAACCTGAAGCTGCAGGCGCTTTGGCTGCAAGGGCAAAAGGGGATTTCAGGACTGTATGGCTTGATCTTAGAGACATGGAGCGGCTTGCCAGGGCAAACAAAATTAACGCAATTACTCTTGCCCATGTAAATGCACTGCCTGCAAGAAAAAAAGGCCCGACAGGAGGGCGCAGAAAATGAAAATTAATATAACAGATCAGGTACGGCAATACGCTTCCGTACAAAATCTTATACGGAAAAAACAGGTGCAAAAAGACCTTAATCTTTCCAAAGACCAGGTCAAAAGTTCTGTGGAAACTCTTTGCTCCCAGGGTTCCCTGAAACGGATCAGACACGGCCTGTATGAGTTTTGCGATAAAACCCCTGGGCAAAAAAGCATTGTAGAAAATAAAATCCGGCATGCATTAATGATTAACCCTGTGTTTACAGCCGGTGAAATAGCTCTCCAGACGGGCTCAACAATCAAATATATATATAAACGGCTGAAATATTACCTTGCAGAAGAATTAATTAAGCAGTCAGGACGTAAACAAAATATTACCGGCGGATATGAAAAATTATGGCGCCTTACGGCAAAAGGCCAGGCTTTTTTCAAGAAGCCTGTGCTGTACAGAGAGTTCAAACCTGAGCCAATAATAGAAGAGACAGTAAGCCTCAACAGGCTGGTATGCTCAGGCCGCGTGATATGTGATGATGCAGCATGCAAAGAAGCCATAGGCCTTTGCCGAAATATTGAAAAAAAATTAAAACAACACATGGAGGAATAGATATGCGACTCAAAGATACACATATATGCATTGATTGTGATGAGGTTTTTATACCGTTTTCTGCAAAAATATCGGCATGCCCCCGCTGTGGTTCAAAGCAGACAACAATGTTAAGCACATGGATAATGCCTATGTCCAGACTAAGGGCTTTGAATGAATGTTCTGAAAAAATAGAAAACAGGGGGTTTGATGCTCTCTAATAAAAAACTGGCATTAATTCATGTCGCAAAAGCAAAAACCGGCCTGACGGATGATGAGTACAGGGACATGCTTAAAAGCTTTGGGGCAGAGTCTTCAAAGAACCTGAACCATGCTGCATTCACAGGCGTTATGAAACATTTTGAAAAGCTGGGCTTTAAAAGCAGCTACAAACAAAAAGACATTGTTGTCAGTCCCTTGGTTTCAAAAATACTTGCGATATTAAACGAACTTGACCTGTCGGAAAAATATGCAAATGGCATGGCAAAACGGATGTTTAATCTGCAATCCTATAAATGGTGTTCTCCAGGGCAGCTTCATAAGATTGTTGCAGCCCTGTCTTATCACCAGAAACGGCGGAGGGCATAATGTTTTTAACGCGACATTTTATAGAAAACTGGGAAAAACGTGTGGGCAATGTTCCCACAAGGCAATGCGTGAACAATATCATGCATAATGCAGTTCGGGTACAGTCATTCCAGCAATTCATTTTAAAAGATGGCACAAAATATAAGCGCCTGGGGATATACTGGCATCCTGAACTTGATATTATTATTTCTGTCGATCAACTGCTTGGCTGCGCAGTATCCGTACTGACACCGGAGGTTATAAAAAATAAATGACAAATCCATGCTTAAAATGCAAAAATAAAGATATCGATAAAAACAACCCTGAGTGCAAAGAATGTTCTTTGCGGATTCAATATGTAGAATCCATCGGCCCCTTATCCTCCACAGAGGATTTGGATGTTATAAAAACAGGAGATAAAAAAATAATGGAAGAGAATAAAGAAAAAATTTGCAAGAAATGTGGAGAATCAAAACCTGCAACAACTGAATATTTTTACAGGGATAAAAAAATGAAAGATGGTCTGTTTAGGGTCTGCAAAGCCTGCAAATCAAAGAAAGAATCGGAGTTGCGATATAAAAGAATAGCAAAGGCCAGCCCCGAAGCCATAAACAGCGCTGGCAATGATAAGCTATTTAACGACCCGATAGTTTTTCCGCCCAACAATAACATTCTTATAAGTTTCGATGATTACCCGGAAATATTAGAAAAAATTATAACAGCAGCAAAAGCAGAGTTCAGGAGACCGGAACAGCAGATACTTTTTGAGCTTAATAAGGCGCAGGAATAAGGGGGTTCTATGAATCTTGGAGATTTGGGAATAGATACCAAGACCAACCGGCACGATAAACTTTTAACAACGGTTGAAGGCCGTTTTCTCGGCATTTTATGGGAAAACCATATCGGCAAAAATAACAAAATTTCAGCAAATGAACTGGCCGTGCGGTTTGATTGCGCCATGAACGGCTTTGATGTTGATCTAAACCAGCTTTCAAGACTTAAAAAAAACGTGCATTCACCAGGGCTTGATAAAAAGAAACGCACAATTCGTCACCTGCATAATCATCTTTTAACAATGCATGATAATGTTTCGATTCTTTCAAAAGCCGGAGCTGGCGGCGGTTACTGGATAGCGGAAGACAAAGATGAAGCCGTCGAGTTTTACGGCACCTTTCGCAAGCGCGGTATGACAGGCCTGGTCAAAGCGTCCCGGGGCAAAAAAGCAGTGCTCATCGACATGATGTCGCAGCTAACCTTTGAATTTGAGCATCTCGCAATTAATGTTGGGGTTCTTGATATGCCGGATATCAAGGGCGGTGATCATGCTGCAATTGCCATCGTGGATTCGTTTCTGGGGCGCATGCTGAATAATCCTGAAAAGTTTTCCGGCGGCCTGAGAAAATTATCAGAAAAATATGGAAGCATTCTGCTTGATAAAACCCAGTTTGCGATTATGAAATCAAAGGCGTCGGAATTGAAACAACTGCTTGATGGGTTGGGGGTATAAGGTTTTATGAAACTAATCTGTCCCTCATGCGGCGCAGTGCATTCAATCGAAGCATGGCAAAACGATGCAGTCGCCCGCCAGTGCTTAAAACTGGCAGGCGAAATGCAGCATGCTATTTCCAGCCGCTGCTTTGCCTATCTTGCATTATTCCGTCCGCCGGCAAGGTCCCTTGCCTGGAAAAAGGTTTTGCGCCTGCTTTATGAAATACAGGTTTTGGCAATATCAGGTCACATACAATGGGATCGAAGACCTGCCAGGCCATGCACCCAAAAAATATGGGGACAGGCGCTGGAAAAGATTGTTGAGAATCCGCCCCGGCGCCTGCCGTTAAAAACCCACGGATATCTTAAATCTATTGTGTACGATCTGGCGGATGAAACCGACAGGCACAAAGAAGTTAAGCGCAATCAAAAAGAACGGGATGGAAGTTTTTGTAGAGACGGGTTTGTAGAGACGGGTTTCAAACCCGTCTCTACGGGCTGCCCGTCAGAGACAAAGCCAGAAAGAATCAATTTTGAAAAAATGAAAGAAATCACGGCAAGTTATCGTAAAAATCGTTCGTAAAGAAAGGGCGGATATAGAATCCGCCTCTATGAGGGAATATATATGCCAGAGCCTGTAAAGCATCAACAATCCTACATTTCTAATACATATTTAATAGGGAAACACCTGATTCTTCGGCAGAGCGATAATATACAGCAATGCGGCCTTTGCGGAGCCGACCAACCAGCGCTTGAAAAAAAAGCTGTAATAGGCGCAAGCTTTATGGATGATGCCTTCCTAAGTGCAAGTAATTATATCTGTATATACTGCGCAGCATGCATCGGAATCGGCCAGCCGCAAAATTTAGCTATACGGACTACAAGCTTTCTTGCAACTGAAAAACAGCTTATAA
>CAZNFB010000293.1:0-3730 GCA_964572105.1 uncultured Desulfobacteraceae bacterium | reverse complement strand
GAAATGGTCATACAAGAACTTGCTGAAGTGGCTAAAGATGTAATGACGTTGTTGAGTGAAGAGACCTATGACCAAGATACAATTAAAACTTTGATCAAAAAAGGGGAAACTTTTCTTATAAGGGGACTCCGAACAATATCTTTTTTTCCACCTTCTTCGTATATGACTAAAATATCAAATGCTGTTTGTCAACTATACGATTCAGAGGAAAAAAGTTCCATTGAAGTTTTAATTGATGACAAAGATGCTTTTATCGTACCGGATAAAGATGAGGCCTTTGGAGAGTTTGATGAAATAGCAGAAAATTTAAATGAATTTGATCAAATATTAGAAGATGGTGCCGGCACCCTGAAAAAAACTTCGGCTGAAGTAGATGATGAAGAAAATCCTCCAACTAACGCCAAGGAATAAGCCGTTTTTCAATACTTTTAAGGTGAATAAGATTAACAGGTCAAAGATTTTTTTTTCCATTATCGGAGGATTTTTTTTAACCGCCTCTTTTCCATCCATGGGGACCTGCCGGCTTGCATGGATTGCCCTTGTTCCCATGATGATTTTAATAAAGAGTCCATCGTGTAAAAACAATTTTTATGTCGGCTTCCTAACAGGCTTTGTCCATTATATTACACTTATTTACTGGTTAACCGGTACCCTGGGGACCTATGGAAATGTACCGATCTTTTTTTCAATTCCTCTCCTCATACTTTTATCTGCTTATCTGGCTGCCTATATGGGTATTTTTGCGGCAGTTTTGGGATGGTTGCGGCCTTCACCTGTAATATCTATTATTTTCTTCCCTGCTCTGTGGGTTTTTCTGGAGTATGTACGGTCTTTTTTTTTTACAGGATTCCCGTGGGAGCTCATCGGGTATTCCCAATTTAACAATTTAAATATTATTCAGATTTCAGATATTTTTGGCGTATATGGAGTATCTTTTTTAGTTATCCTTTCAAACCTCTCTGTCTCCCTGATAATTTTATATTTTAAGGGCTCCTCCTGGTATGGACAAAAAATAGCACTAAAGAGCGCTGCCTTACCGGCTCTGGTTTTTGTCCTGATTTTATCCGGCACCTGGTACTATGGCAAACAGCGTCTTAAAACAATAGACAAGCTGTCTAACACAGCTGATTCGATAAATATAGCGTTAATTCAGGGGAATATAGATCAGACAATAAAATGGGATAAAGCTTATCAACAATCAACCCTTGAAAAATATATCAGGCTGTCACAATCGGTAAAAAAAGATAACCCTGACCTTATTATCTGGCCCGAAACAGCCGCTCCTTTTTATATACAGCATAACAAAGAATTATCAACGATTCTTATGAACGGAATTTGCGATATTGGCACAGATTTTATTATTGGAGCACCATCTTTTATGCTGGAAAACAAAGGGATTAAATATTTCAACAGTGCTTATTTAATAAATAAAAAAGGGGATATCCAGGGCAGGTATGATAAGTCCCACCTGGTCCCCTTTGGTGAATATATACCTTTTAGCAAATGCTTCCCTTTTTTAAATAAAATAGTTGAAGGGGCCGGAGATTTTCACCATGGCCGAAAAGGGGTCGTTACTCACTGGAATAAATGTAAACTTGCAATACTGATTTGTTATGAAATTATCTTCCCGCAACTTGCCGGCGCAATGTCAAACAACAATGCATCTTTAATAATAAACATTACAAATGATGCGTGGTATGGCAGATCAAGTGCTCCTTTTCAGCATTTTTCAATGGCAATATTCAGGGCAGTAGAAAACAGGCGGTCCCTTGTAAGGGCTGCAAATACAGGCATAAGCGGATTTGTTGGCCCCGGGGGAAGGGTTCTGGCAAAAACAGATATCTTCAAAAAAGCTGCTGTTACTTGCCAGGTACCGCTAATGCATGATAAAAGCTTTTATTCCAGATATGGTTATGTTTTAATAGTTGCCTGTTTTGGAGTTGTTTTAATTTTTTCTGCCCTATGCATGTATAACAAAAAAAAAGGGAGTAAATAAAAATGTTCACAGAACAGACAAATACCATCGAAGAATTAAAAACAAAAATGGAACAGTTAAAGGAGTATCTTTGACCTTGCTGACAAAGAAAAGCGTCTTGAAAATATTGAAAAAATTATTGCCGAAAAAAACTTTTGGGACAACCCCGAAGCAACAAAAACCATATTAAAAGAACGAAGCTCCATAACCGGTACAATCGATAGGTTTAAAGGGTTAATAAAAGAGATTGAAGACAACGAGCTCCTTTTTGACCTTGCATATGAAGAATCCGATTCAGAAGTAATCGAGGAAGTAGTTTCCAGCCTTAAGGTGCTTGATTTAAAGATAAAACAGCTTTCCATTGATTTGATAATGGATGACCCTGACGATAAAAATAATGCAATAATATCCATTAACGCCGGGGCAGGCGGTACAGAAGCCCAGGACTGGGTGGAAATGCTTTTTAGAATGTATACCCGATGGATTGAACGTAAAGGATTTAAAATAGAGATTATCGACTATCAGGCCGGAGACGAAGCAGGAATAAAAAACGTTACCTTTACAGGACAAGGTGAAAATGCATACGGCTATTTAAAAACCGAAAATGGAGTTCACCGCCTGGTCAGGATTTCTCCCTTTAATGCCAACGCCAAACGGCATACATCTTTTGCTTCTGTTTTTATATATCCTGAACTTGATAATAAAATTGTCATAGATATTGATGAAAAAGATTTACGTCTCGATGTATTTCGAGCAAGCGGCGCAGGGGGACAACATGTTAACAAAACCTGCAGTGCTGTAAGGATAACCCATCTTCCCACCGGGATTGCTGTTCAGTGTCAGCAGGAAAAATCTCAATACCGAAACAAGGACCTCGCCTTAAAAGTGCTAAAAGCAAGGCTTTACCAGGTGGAAAAACAAAAGCGTGAAGAAAAACTTCAAAAAGCACATAAAAACAAAAATGAAATCGCATGGGGAAGTCAAATCCGCTCCTATGTGCTCCATCCTTACCAAATGGTCAAAGACCACAGGATAAAGCTTGAAGTAGGGGACATAAACAGTGTACTCGATGGAAACATAGACCCTTTTATCGAGGGGGTACTTTTAGCACGAAAAAACAAATAATATATGAATCCCGTTGATATAATAAAAAAATATTACGATCCCGCCGGACAATCTTTTGAAATTCTGCTCCGCCACAGCACAGATGTTACAGAAATGGCCCTGGAGGTCGCACAAAAAACGGAACATCTTGCTCTGGATATAGATTTGATAAAAGAAGGGGCCATGCTCCATGACATAGGTATTTTCATGACAAACGCACCTGCGCTGGGATGTTACGGGAAAAATCCATATATCAGTCACGGATACCTTGGCAGAAAATTACTGGAGGATATGGGATTTTATAAACATGGGCTTATTTGTGAACGTCATGTTGGGGTGGGGATAACAGTGGACGACGTAATACGTCAGAACCTTCCCCTTCCCCTGCGGGATATGACGCCTGTTTCTTTTGAGGAAAAAATAATATGCTATGCAGATAAATTTTTCAGCAAGGATAAAAATATGAGAAATAGAAAAAAAACGATTAAGGAGATTGAACAGAGTCTTAATATTTACGGGTATGATAAGGTTGTCAGGTTTCGATCATTTGTAAAGCTTTTTAATTTAAAATAAAATTATTAATCATTTCAGCTAAGTAACGGAGATGAAATAAGTTGAGCAGAAATAGCGCAGGATTTTGGCCCATATACA
>CAZNFB010000292.1:0-3738 GCA_964572105.1 uncultured Desulfobacteraceae bacterium | reverse complement strand
CTAAATAATATATAAACTTTATGCATAGCATGCAATATGTTAAAAAACCATCTGATTTATTAAATATTTGACATGAATCCCATTTAATTGTCCATAATTCTTTATTCCTTTTTTAAAGGCAATAGAGACTGTTTTGAAATTTAAACGGAGTAAATTATTCTGAACCGACAATAAGAACCAATCCCATTTTTACCACAGACAAAAGAAGGCCGACTAACATAATATCTTTTCTATTATAACTTTTGTTATCATATATGTAGGCAGTATCCCTTCGTCTCCCATGCTGCCCGATGCCAGAGTTTCACCACTTGTCAGAGGATTATCTGAAGCATAATATGCGTATCTGATTTTTACACTCTTTGATATATGCCCTCTGATTATGGCGGCATTTATTGCGCGCTGATAGTGGCCTCCCTCCATTTCCAGCCCCACAGCATTCCAGCTGGAGTTTTTGAACCTCTTTAATACGGCATGATTTTGAAGGGATGTGCCAAGGACAGTGACCATGGGGCCTGAATAAATATCCAGTCCGTGGCCCAAGGTATTAAAATCTTCAGGTTCCAAATCATTGTGCACGATGTAATTATGGGTTTGGCCTTCAAGTACATGGGCTGTGGCAAGCATTATATCCCCTTTTTTCCCTGGTAAAGTGCCGGCCTTTCCCATAATAGAAATCGATTCAACATTTTGCATCTGGGTCGGTGCATCTTCAAGGTCAGGATTCAAGAGCTCATCCATTGCATCAAAGGCCTGGAATCCAAAAGCATAATCGATTACAAGTATAATCGGCATTTTGTTTTTAAAAACAGAGGTGTCAATATGAATATCAGGATGAAATGATAAATTTTTCATCTTTGATGTGTCGATAATCTGACAGTCAATATGGCTTTCCGAATGGTCCGGCATTTCAGTTAATCCATATTTAAGAGCATATTTTTTAATTTCATCGGTTTTCTCCTTAACCGAAAGTATAAAATCGTATATACCCTCCTTTTTTGATTTTTTTGTGCTGCTTTTAAGTGCTGAGTATCCGTATAATAGATTTACAACGCTATGCATGTTTGCGCTGATTATGTGTAATGGCCTGTTTGTTATTTCTTTTTCCCGCAATTTTTCCTTTATACCCTGAGCCCAGTTTCGACTATACCTGTGATGCCCAATCATATTTTGAAAAGACGGGGTAAAATAGACTACCATTTCATTTTCTTTTGAACTCAATTCTTTTTCAACACGTTTTCCCAGTTTGTAAATAACCTTGAATAATCCTGCATTGCTTTTATATTTTTGTTTCATCTCCTCAAGATCATCATAAGCCTTTCTGGTTTCATGGTACGGTGTTCCAAGAAGAATACTCAAATTCCACAGGGCCCGGTCAAGGTTTTTCCCTTTAATATCATTGTGAGTTTTAATTGTCTCCTCGAGCCTTTCCCATTCAATTGAAATCTCTTTATTTTGCGGTTTTATCCTGTTGTAAATTTTTTTTGCCTCTATATTTAAAAAAGTTAAATGGGTAAGGATATCATACATTTCACTCCAGCCTCTGGTGATGATAAAACAAATTTCATCTTTATCAATTCGGTAGGATGTCCTTCTTCTTTTTGGAGGTTCAATTTTTTCAAAGGTTGTTTGATTAAATTCATCCTTTGCAGTCAAAATTATTCTTGTGCATGTTTCAATGCCCCTTGGGAGCCTGTCTAGAATATACTTTAATCCGTTAATTTCAATGGATCTGGGATCGTTTAAGGAACCGTATATCTCCGGGCTGATCTCTTTTAACGCCTCTTCCATTTTTTGGCCGGACAATGTTGAAGGTTTATAACTTCCTCTTAAAGCGGCAGCATCTGCGATTGTTCTAAAAGCCTTTATTGCAAGCCTTCCTTTTTGAGATTTTGTAAAATCCTGCATGTGGGTATTTCCTTAAGTTTCTAATTGCTTAAACAACAACTATCAATTATTTTGTAAGAATTATTCTTTCAAAAATTTGCAGGCTTGTAAATCTATTAAATTTTATTTTTTTTGTTCCCTTGTTATTGAATAAGTAGTAAAGTCTTTATAAATAAAGACAGATAATATTTATAGAAGGCTAATTGCAGGGGGAATCATTTGCTAATGCGTTGAATTTTAATTCAGATTAACGGAACATCATTTTATGACCTGTATTTTTTAGCAGAATGCTAAATCCGGACCGGAAAGGAAGCTGGAAGGTGTTTAAATTTATTCTGGTCCTCCTATTCTAAAAGGAGGTTTATTCTATGGAGATTAAAGTAAAGGATATATTGGCAGCCAATGATGACAAATCGCATAAAAGTATTTTTTTACGCAGATCTGCGGATCGTTTTCGGAGGAATCGAAGAAAAAACAGTTGGGATCGAAGAAAAAGTATTAGAAGCGGTGTGATAGTCTCTCTGTCAAGCAGGAAGGAACGCCGTGTTTTTAGAGAGAGAAGGAAAAATCCGCAAACCACATAGAAAGCTTGTTCACTGCTCAAAAATCGCCAACCGCCAGTTATCGCTCAAATAGACCCACTTGTTCGCTGATTTCAATTTCAACCAATATTTTTATAAATTCCATAGCCATTTTAAATTTTCCAGAGTATATTTACTAAACAGACTGATATATACTAATAAAAGGGCTAAGGATTCTAAATTATGAAAAATGAAATCGTTAATAAGTCAGTTGTACTTTTGGCAGTCTTTTTTATTTCGGCTATTTTTTTTTCAATGATTCGTTTTTTTCTAATGGCTATTTTCCTGGGAGGGCTCTTCAGCGCTCTGGCTCATCCGCTCTACCGCTGCTTTGAACGTTGGTTTGGTGGTCGACGCTCACTGGCCTCTTTGGCAACCCTTTTTATGCTCATTCTTTTTTTGATGCTCCCTTTGGCAGGGCTGATGGGGATTGTGACGAATCAGGCTATTAAGGTTGGGCATTCTGTTACTCCCTGGGTGCAAAAGCAGATCAGTGAACCAGATGCTTTTTTTGCATCCATGAAGTCTTTGCCATACTACGATCAAGTTATCCCTTACCGTGATTTGATTATCCAAAAGGCTGGTGAAGTGGTGGGGGAAATCAGCAGCTTTTTGATTAACAGCCTATCGTCATTCACTGTGGGAACCATCAATTTCCTTTTTACCATTTTTGTGCTCCTGTATACCATGTATTTTTTTCTCATGGACGGTGATAAATTAATTGAAAAAATTTTGTACTATCTTCCATTAGAGGAGAGGGATGAACAGCGTATGCTGGCGCATTTTACCTCAGTGGCCCGGGCAACCATTAAGGGTACTGCCATAATTGGCATTTTACAGGGAGGGCTGGCCGGAATAGCCTTTGCTGTGGTGGGTATTCCCAGCCCGGTTTTCTGGACTATGATCATGGTGCTCCTCTCAATTTTGCCGGGAATCGGTACTGCTCTGGTATGGATACCGGCCGTAATCATACTGGGCGCGTCGGGTCATGTTGGTGGTGCTGTGGGGCTGGCTGTTTTTTGTGGTCTGGTTGTGGGTAGTCTGGATAATATTCTACGTCCCAGGCTGGTGGGAAAAGATACTCAAATGCATGAACTGTTGATTTTTTTCAGTACCATAGGCGGAATCATGATGTTTGGAGTGGTCGGTTTTATTATTGGTCCCATTGTTGCCGCTCTTTTTGTCACAGTCTGGGATATTTACGGAGTTTCCTTTGCAGATATACTGCCGGCGACTAGCCCGGATCTGACCGGAGTGCCTGATGAACAGACAA
>CAZNFB010000291.1:0-3742 GCA_964572105.1 uncultured Desulfobacteraceae bacterium | reverse complement strand
GCGCAGCCTGATGATATAAAATGGCGGCAACCCGGTCTTGATGCAGAATCGGAAGAACAAAGTAATGAGGTTGTGAATCTTTTTGGAGAATAACGGCTATGTGGGCACAGACTTTTGCAGAGCAATTGATCGCCGCTAAAAACGGCGATAAACAAAAAGTAATCGACAAATACATACAGATGACAGGCAGAACAACACAAAGTTTATACAGGATTGCCGCCCAAAACGGCTACAACACAGGCCGTGACAGGCGGAAAGACAAGGGGCGCTGCGAGCTGAACGACAAGCAGATTTCTTTTCTTGCCAGCCAGATACAAGTCACGTCCCGCGAAATCAAAGGACCCATTATGCCGGTGGAAAAAGCCCTGATAATTGCTGAGGACAACGGCATTATTAAACCCGGAACAGTATCAGTGTCCAGGGCGCAAAGCATCCTGGCGGAACGGCACATGAACGCCGCCGCCCTGAAAACACCCACTCCGCATATTAAAATGCGGTCACTGCATCCAAATCATGTGCATGTGTACGACATGTCTGTCTGTATCCAGTATTACCTAAAGGGCAAAAACAAGGGATTCGGGATAATGCCGGAAACAATGTTTTATAAAAACAAGTTTGAAAACTTTTCCAAAGTAAAAAATAAACTGATCCGGTATATTCTTGTAGATCACTTCTCGCATTTCATATGGTTGAAATATTATTACACAGGAGGTGAAACACAAGAGAATCTGTACGATTTTCTATTATCTTCCTGGTCAGGCGAAAAACATCCTAAAATACCCTTTCGCGGCGTCCCCTTTTTTGCCCTGTTCGATAAGGGCGCGGCCAATACGGCAAAAGCAATTACCACTTTTCTCAACCGGCTCGATATAAAAACGCCGGACTCCCTTCCGCATAATCCCCGCCGCCAGGGCAGCGCTGAAGTTGCTCAAAATCTGGTTGAGCGCTGGTTTGAGTCCGGCCTCAAAATGCAGCCGGCTCACAGCGTTGATGATCTAAACGCCTGGGCGGTAGACTGGTGCGTATGGTTCAATTCTACCCGCAAACACGGCCGGCACAAAATGCCCAGGACTGAATGCTGGTTGCAAATTAAAAAAGATCAACTTCGGGACCTGCCGGAAAAAGAGATTCTTCATTATCTATATGAACGTCCAGGCGAAAGCAGGCTGGTAAGGGGAGATTATACGATCAGTTTTTGCTACAAAAACAAGGACGTTCGGGAATACAGCGTAAAACATATTGAAGGCCTGATGCCAAACCGGTCAAGAATAGAAGTGCTCTTGCGGCCATATCACTGGCCTGAAATAGGAGTTGTGCACGATAAAATTGAATACCTCCTGAAACCTATTGGATACGCAGCCGGCGGATTCCGTGAAGATGCCGCGGTTATAGGTGAAGAATTCAAATCCATACCGGAAACAAAAACCCAGAAGGCCATAAAAATATCCGACAATCTGGCATATGGAGAAGATCGTAAAAAAGACGCTGTTCCGTTTGAAGGCCTGCAAATCTATGGAAACCAGGCAGATAAAGTGACTCTGGAATATTTGCCCAAAACCGGCATCGAAATCAACGCAAGCCCGGCATATGAAGATAAAAAAATCCCGGTCATGGAATTCATGAAAAAACTACTTTCGGCAGGTGTCGGGATCACCCCGGAACTTAACGGGGCAATACGGAAGACTTACGGCAAAACTATTTTGCTCAGCAAGTCTGAAAAATTATTAGAAACGGCAATGGATAACGGAAAACTTACATTAATGGATCTTGGAGGACGCGATGCTTCGTCTAAAACAGCTGCTTTGTGACTGCGGCATAACTCAGCGTGATTTATGCGAAAAAATTCATAGGGGATATACCCACACTAACAGATGCCTGCGTTATGAAATATATCCAAAAAATAAAAAAGCATTCATAAAACGGGTTGAAAACGTTGTCTTAAACACTCCTGAGATGATGAGCCAGCTTAAAAAAAAAGGCTTTGAACTCAATAATATATGGGATTCATGCGAGGGGATTGCCGGCCAGCGCGTAAGGGGCCAGAACCAGCGGATATCAGCCGGACGCAGAATGTATATTAACCGCCCGGCGCTTAAACCCGGAGAACCTCTTAAAGCGGAAACACACAGGGAGACGGAAATGATAACACCAAAAGCAATGAAATTTTTTAAACTGTTTCGGAGTCCTTTTATCAACGATATATCGGACACGCAGGATATATTCATGTCTGAAGACCATATGTTTTTAAAAGAGATGATGCTCGACACAGCCAGGTATGCAGGATTTACAGCTGTTTACGGCGAGGTTGGTTCAGGCAAAAGCATTATGCGCAAGGCTGTTGTGCAGGAACTTATCAGTGACGGCATCAAGGTAATCTATCCTATTATTATCGATAAAACCCGCATAACACCAGCATCCCTGATTGACGCAATTGTTATGGATTTGTCGGAAGAAAAGATGAAACGGAGCCTGGAAGCGAAGACCCGGCAAGCATTACGGCTGTTAAGAAACCGTGCAACCAGCGGACTCAAGCAGGTTTTGATTATAGAAGAGGCTCACCTGCTGGCAGAACGTGCAATGAAGTCTCTCAAACAGATCTACGAGCTTGAAGACGGTTTTTCCAGGCTCATCGGAATTATACTTATTGGTCAGCCCGAGCTAAAATATCTACTCGACGAAACAAAAAGCCAGATGATGCGGGAAGTGATCCGGCGCATCACCTGCGCTGAAATAACAGGCATGGGTACTGACACGGGTCGATATCTGGCGCATAAATTCGGCCGTATTAACCGTAAACATGATGAAATCTTTGCGCCGGATGCATTTTCCGCCATAGAGCGCAGACTCTCGGACAAAATAGGCAGACGCAATGTGAGCAAGGCATATCCGCTGTCCGTTAATAATCTATGTTCCAGGGCAATGAATATGGCTGTTGAAATGGGTGAAGAAAAAGTAACCGGAGATGTTGTGATGAGCCTGTAAAAGCGGTTTGTGCAAAATAATCACAAAACAACAAAATAAAAAGAGGGGACTTGCCGTGAAATATGAAGATTTAGGCTTTAATCTTAAAACGGGGTGTCACGACAAACGGCTGACTATTATAGAAAGCTGTTTTATCGGCATTTTGTGGGAGGATCATATCGGGGCAAATAATAAAGTTTCGGCAAATGAACTGGCAGTAAAATTTAGTTGCGCAATGGATGGTTTTGAGCCGGACAAAAAACAGTTGCTGAGGATGAAAAAAATAAAGACATCCAGGTTTGATCAGGAAAAACGTAAAATCAGACGCATTCACAATCATCTGCTTACAATGCATGACAACATTTCTATTTTTTCAAAAGCAGGGCATGGAGGCGGGTACTGGATAGCAGAAAATAAAGAAGAGGCGGTTGAATTCTATGATACGTTTCGCAAACGTGGAATGACCGGTCTTGTAAAAGCCTCCAGAGGTAAAAAGGCCGTTCTGGTGGACATGATGGAGCAGGTCACGTTTGAGTTTGAAGATCTGGCGGCCACTGCCGGGATAGTTGATAACACGGGTGTATCCGGCGATTCTGCGGCAATCGCAGTTGTGGATTCCTTTCTTGCCCGTATGCTTGAAAGTCCGGAAAGATTTTCGGCAGGTCTGAAAAAGCTCAGTAAAAAATATGGGAGTATTCTTTTAGACAAAACAGAAGTAGCTGCAATGAAAACCAAAGCTGCTGAGTTATCCAGACTGGTTGAATCTTTGGGGGTGTGATTT
>CAZNFB010000290.1:0-3766 GCA_964572105.1 uncultured Desulfobacteraceae bacterium | reverse complement strand
ATGCAGATTTTAAAGTATCAAGGAAAAGACTTTTTCCAAATCTTCGGGGGCGTGATAGAAAATAGTATCTTCCAGTACCAACAAGTTGTTTGACAAAAAAAGTTTTGTCGATATAAAGATATCCCTCTTCAATTATATCTTTAAATGTTGAAATTCCTATGGGAAGTTTTTTCATATAATTCTATTTAAATATCGCGATGCCACTCTCTGACAGATATTTTTTGCAGGTAATAAAATGGCTTTGTTTAAAATATTTTATTAGCTGTGATATTTTTAAATGAGTTTTATTCAGGTTCATATAATGTCTAAATTTAAAAAATGGGGCGGCATCGTGAACAACAGGCTGGTCATGATCTATTTCCCATGGGTGGCAATAAAATAAATACGTTTGATTTTCTGCTAAAATTTTTTTAACTCCTTCCTTAAAAAGGAAAAAGGGGAGGAGCCGGAAGTAGCCTCCTCCAGCCCAGGGAAATTCTAATTTTTTAGTTTTTAGATTTAGATTGCTGAGAGGCAATTCATAAAAATTATCTGAAATTGTATAAATGATTCCTTTTTTTCGGTATTTGGATAAATCTATCCGACCGTATCTGCTGTTAATGCTAAAGGAATTATAACTTGAATCATACAGGTATCCGCAATTTTTTATTATTTTAAGGATATCATTTGTAATGGAAAAGCTAGGCGCTCTATAGCCGATAACAGGAATTCCGGCAATGTCTTCCAAAAGTTTTTTACTGGTGCAAAGATCTTCTGCTAAATTTTTAGAGGATTGTTTGTAACATAGATTATGATCATAACCATGAGAAGCAATTTCGTGTCCTCTTTTATGAATTTCTTTAACAAGGTCAGGCAAACGTTTTGCAAGCCAGCCAAGAACGAAGAATGTGGCTTTTGGAGTTATCTGGTGGGTTTGGTCTGTTGAATCGGTTAATTTGATTGAGTCTAAAAGGTCGAGAATTTGATGAATATTTTTTTCAACTCTTAATTCTTTTGCCGGCCAAGTGGAAAAAGGGATCCAGGGCTTGAAGTTTTCCACTTGAAACCAGTCTTCCACATCTATTGTCAATAAAATATATGAAGGCATATTATGACTTTAAACTATTAAAAAGAGGGCTTATAGATCGTCACACAAATAATTTCACTGCATTATCGGTCGCCTGCGTATTACAATACGCCTTCCTCCCTCTGGCTCTGTGCCAAATTTTAAAATCGGGTAATCATCTGACAATCTATAGTTACAGTTACTTTTTCATAAACCAGTCTATGGTTTTTTCCATTCCTTTTGTGACATCATATATGGGAGAATATCCCAATAATTTTTCTGCTCTTGATATATCTGCAAGGGAGTGGCGTACATCTCCTTTTCGAAAAGGACCATATACCGGTTTTATATTTTCAATTTCTGGTTTAAAGGGGGTAAGGTATTCTTTTATCAGGTTTAAAAGTTCATTTAGTGTTGTCTGGTGACAACAGGCAATATTATATACTTTGTTAACAGCCTCTTTATTATCTGTTGTGGCTGCAAGTAAATTGGCGTAAACAGCATTTTCCACATGGCAGTAATCTCTGCTTGTTTCCCCATCTCCATTTATTACAGGGGACTCCCCATTTAACAAAATATTAATCCATTTAGGAATAACAGCAGCATAGGCTCCGTCGGGGTCCTGTCTTTTGCCGAATATATTAAAATATCTTAGTCCTATGCTTTGAGTACCGTATGATGTTGCAAAAACATCTGCATAAAGTTCATTTACATATTTTGTAACAGCATAGGGTGAAAGTGGCCTTCCTATTTTATCTTCAACCTTTGGGAGATCAGGATGATCACCATATGTTGAAGATGAAGCAGCATATACGAATCTTTTAACATCTGAATCCCTTGCTGCTATCAGCATATTTAAAAAACCGTTTATATTAGAGCTGTTTGTTGTTACAGGGTCTTCAATCGATCTTGGTACACTTCCCAGGGCTGCCTGGTGAAGAACATAGTCAACCCCTTTACATGCAGTAATACAATCCTGCATATTTGTGATATCTTTGTGAAGAAAAGTAAAATTTTTCCATTTAAGAGGCTCTGCTTTTTTTTTTACATAATCTAAATTTTCAGCTTTTCCAGTGGAAAAATTATCAAGCCCCACAACGACCTGATCCAGATCCAAGAGCTCTTCCAGGATGCTTGAACCGATAAAACCGGCTACGCCTGTTATAAGCCATTTTTTCGGTTTGGCTTTTATTTTGGTCCTTAATTGAGTAAGTTTTTCCATGGTTCCCCTGGTATTTTCTCCTGTGCCTAATAAATTAATTATTTTATCAACCTGAAATATCTTGGAGGTGACAAGGTGACGGTGAGAGTGGCACGATTCTCATCATATTCATCATCATTGTCAGTTGAATCGACTGTATTGTATGAATAATCCATATTTAAAAATAGCCACGTTGTCGGGGCGTAGCTCATGCCTGCGCTGAGTCTTGTGGTTTTATCGGTTTTGTCATCATCAAGATCTGTATACTTTTCCTCTCTAAATGAAAAACGTGCGTTTGTACTTATACGCTCTGTTAAGCTGTATTCACCGGTACTTTGAACCTGATAATATATTGAAAAGCCGTTATTTTCCGAACCAAAATCTGATGAATGCTGGCCACTTGAACCTGTTAAATTTATAGAACCTCGTTTAAACTCAAAAGTCTTTCCTATATCCCCATCAATTGAGAAGCCCTCTTCACCGCTGCTTATTTCCCTGTCCTGAATAAAATATCCTATACCTATATTAATGTGTGTATTTTCCGCGATGGTGTATCTGATCCCCATTAAAGGTTCGTAAACCTTATAATCTTCACGGTCTCCGTCATAGTTTGCAATAGTATGATTATATTCTATATAGCTTGTGAAATGGCGTGTGAATATTTTATTAATACGAATACTCCCTTCCCAGGTTTCAAGATCATCTTCAGAGTCATTGGAATCAGGTTCGCTGTTTCTTGAATCTGAAGATTCATTTTTTCTATAAGAAAATTCTGTGTCAATATCTATGCCGGGTATAATCTGGTATGAAAGGCCCATGGAGGGACCCCATTCTTTGCTGTCCTCTTCTAATGGATCATCATTTTCAAGGATTCTGAAAAGAGCTCCCAATTCAAAATGATTTGATGCTCCGAACTGATGCGTGAAATCCAGGGTGGTTGTGTTTGTGAAGTATTCTTCTCTTGATTGTCTTATACTTGTATCAGGTTCGGCCAATGATTCGTCTGTGTCTAAAAAAATATCTTCTTCACCTAAAGGGTCTTCTGTCAGGACAAAGGAGTTATTAAGAATTATATTTGTATTTTTTCCCAGGGCATTTCGGCAGGAAAACTGTGCCCTGTGCCTGACTGTATCATTTTCATCATATCTTGAATAAAAAACAAATGATGGTGTGTACGATATTAATGCATTTGTTCTTTTAGTGGAGAAATCAAGGCCAACACTCGGTGATATGGATGTTATATAGTCATGCTCGATATTGTGGGATGATAAGAAAACGTTGTCTGTATATTCTTCATTTATGGAAATAGAGGGCGAAAAATTTAGCTGGAATGCATCTATATTTAAAGGTGCTGCCAGGATAATAGAAAAAATAAAAATATAAGATTTAAGGTTATTTAAAGTTTTTGAAAAAAAATCGATTTGCATATATTTCCCCGGCTCATGGTATTATTATTGTGTCGTTAGCTCTGATAGTTATATTTTGTTTTATATTTTTCCCGTTGATAAGCTCTTTGTAAT
>CAZNFB010000289.1:0-3767 GCA_964572105.1 uncultured Desulfobacteraceae bacterium | reverse complement strand
CAGGCGCCTCAACACTTAAAATTGCGAACTTATTTCGTCCCCGTTCCTTAATTAAATTATTAATATTAAATGGTAAAATAAATTTGTAAGATCAGGAGGGGACCTTGCGTGTACTTATTGTGGAAGATGATCAGGAAATTGCCTCTTTTATAATAAAGGGAATGAAACAAGAAGGATTTGCCATGGATCATTCGAAAGACGGCGAGGAAGGACTCCATATGGCCATCACAGAAGCATATGATGCTGCGATCATCGATATCATGCTTCCAAAACGTGATGGGCTGAGCATTATCGAAACACTCAGAAAACGGCGTATTAATATCCCGACACTTATCCTGAGCGCCAAACGGACGGTGGATGACCGGGTTAGGGGAATACAGAAAGGTGGGGACGACTATCTGGTAAAACCGTTTGCTTTTTCTGAACTCCTGGTACGTGTGCAGGCACTGATCCGCAGGGCCAGCGGAGTAGTTGAACCTTCTAGCTTGACCGTAGGCGATCTGTCTGTGGATCTTCTGAAAAGAGACGTCAAAAGGGAAGGAAAAAAAATTGAGCTGCAACCCCGTGAATTTGCATTACTGGAATATCTTGCACGAAATGCCAACCGGCCTGTTTCCAAGACCATGATACTGGAACATATTTGGAATTTTCATTTTGATCCACAGACTAATGTTGTAGATGTCCTGATTTGCAGATTGAGGAGCAAGGTGGATAAAGATTTTTCTGAAAAGATGCTTCAAACGGTTCGGGGGGTCGGCTATGTACTTAAAGCGCCTTCTTAACATACCAAAAACAATTAGTTTTTGGGTTACTGCCTGGTACACATTCATTTTTACATTGAGTTCATTGTCTCTTTTTTTAATTGCATATTTTTTTCTTTCCTCAACACTGCTAAAGCAGAATTATAAGGAGATCCTTCTTGAACTAAAAGAAATCTCTACGTTATATGAAATCGGTGGCATAAGGGTTCTTGAAAATTTTGTTATGGAAATCAACAATTCCCGAAGATCAAATCCGCTTTTTGTTCGTGTTGCTAATAAAACAAACAAGACCCATTATATTTTTTCACCGGAGAAATGGCAGGATTTTGACCTGTCAGCTTTGGAAAAAATTGCACCTGATACAGGAAAGAAATGGATAAATCTGTCTGCGGCAAAAGATAAATACGTTCTTGCCATCAAATCAACGCATCTTTCATCTGGTTTTTGGATTCAAGTCGGGTTGAGTTGTGAAAATGCCCACATTGTCATGAATCAGTTTCGAAATTTTTTTGTCCCCTTTATTATTCCGTTGTTTATTTTAGGACTTGCAGGGGGTGTTCTCCTTTCATACCAGACACGTCGCCCCATCCGGAACATGATAAAAACAGTAAAGTCTTTGGATATTAACAAAATAGCAGAGATGGTGCCCCGCTCACTTTCAGGCGATGAGATGGATGAACTGGCAGCACTCTTTAACCAAATGCTCGACAACATCCATCGTCTCATTAAAGGCATGAAGAACTCCCTGGATAATGTGGCTCATGATTTGCGTACACCCATGACTCGATTCCGCAATATTGCCGATATGGCTCTGCAGGATGAACAGGATATTGATACATTAAAGGAAGCACTTATAAAAGGCATTGAAGAATCAGATTATATCCTGAAAATGCTGGAGACTCTCATGGATATTTCAGAGGCCGAGACCGGTACAATGGATATTCATCGTGAGCAGGTGAACATTTGTGATCTGATCGAAAAAATTGCAGATATGTATGCGTTTGTGGCTGAAGAAAAAGGAATCGAAATGGATATAAACCTTCCTGAAAACCTTTACCTTTCAATAGATTCCAATCGAATAGGTCAGGCAATATCTAATATTTTAGACAATGCGGTGAAGTTTACCCCTAAAAGGGGAATAGTCAATATTAACGCCGAAAAGTTCAATAAAGAGGTCATTATCAGGATAAAGGATACCGGGACAGGTATCTCACCCGAAGAACTTCCCCTGATCTGGGATCGCTTATATCGAGGTGGCAGCAGTAAGAAAAAAGGACTCGGACTCGGGCTGAGCCTGGTTAAAGGCATTGTTGAGGCTCATAACGGTCTTGTTAGGGCTGTTAGTGAGCCTGGGGAAGGATCGACATTTGTTATCAGACTTCCGGTTCTCGTAAAAACAAGCTGATCGGCCAATAGATAATTTTTGTAACTATTCAGCGCCGCTGATTAGCTGAATAGTTACATTTTTTTTAAAAGGGAGGTGATAAAGCCGTCTTTCAACTCAATGGAACGGACTGAAGGTATTGTCGGTGCATCTATTCCTGGATTTTTTTTGCGCTTTCTTTCTGTCCATGGTTACAAAATTCCATGTTTCCCATTTCTCATTGTATGTATAATGATAAACACCTTTTTCATCCTTATAAAAACTGCATGCATCATTTGTTGCAATATATTCCATATCTATTTTATCATCATCAACCGTGACCAGTAAAAATCCAACACTATTATCTATATATGTTTCTCCGACAACATCCTTATTTAAATAAATACCGTCCCATTTATGATTGTCCTTTCTGTTCCCGGTTAAAAATGGAGCTCCCCCAGGTATAATTATTTGCTCAATATAACTTTCAATTATCTTTCCATCCTCTTTATATACTGGAATCCTGGCCCTGGCGTAAAAATGATCGTGTCCGCAAAAATAGGCAAAAGTTTTTTCATGAACAGATCGCAAAAATTTATTTCTCACAAGAGGATTTTGTGCAAAACAATCTTTGTGATGGGCGGTAAAGGCCGGTGTATGACCAAATACAAAAACATGTTCTGCGCCGGGATGTTTTTTTAATTGTTTCTCTATCCATTTATTATTAACGCTGATTCCTGTTTTTTTCTTTATATCCGCGTTTATGAATTGATCAAGGCCCATAAATAATGAATTTTTATATAAAAAGCTGTAAGTAAATCCGAGTTCATTAACAGGTCCATTTTTAGGAAGGAAAACCCCCATATTCTTAATCCATGCTTTTTCTGCATCCCCTTTTGATACAATATCATAATAGGCTTCGTGATTACCACGAACAGGGTAAAAAAGAATCTTGTTTCCACTCCCAGGCAATCCAATACCCTGGGTTGATGCTGCTTTTAAAAATGTCTGGTATTGTGTATCATTGGCAGGAGGCTTAGGTTTATACCAGTTTACATTTCCACAAATAAAATCACCGGGGCCAAGAACAAATTCAACTCCCCTTAAATTAAATTGTTTGCATAGCCCCTTTACCGCGGCAATATTCACACCGTTTTTTCCATTTTCACCTGAATCGCTGCGTGTGTCACAAATAACAGCAAACCTGTAAACCTGTGCCCTGGCAAAACCAGCAGTAAGAAATAAGACAAGTATTACAAATAAAAATCTTTTCATTATGCCCCCTTTTTTCAGCAGTGTCCGGTTAGAAAATTGCAAGAAAGAAAATACGGGAAGTTTAATTGTTTTTTCCGCTATTGCGAATAAATTTCTTGAATTTCTAAGTTTGCTCCGCCAAAATTGCGAAACTCGCTCGTGCCTCGCTCAAACAATCGCAATTTTTTGGCTACGCTACACTAAGAAATTCTACGAAATTTATTAAATACGCTACAAAAACAATTAAATTCCCCTCACGCAAAATTCTAACCGGACACTGCTGCCCTTTTTTATCTGGTGATATTATCTGTTTTTACAGTTTCAGCCTTTTAATTTTTTTTGGAACTTTTCAAAATCTTTTTTTTCTTATATATGTTTAATAAAAATAG
>CAZNFB010000288.1:0-3769 GCA_964572105.1 uncultured Desulfobacteraceae bacterium | reverse complement strand
CTTAGTATTAAGTGTTGAGGAAAAAACAATTAAACTTTCCGTATTTTCTTTTTTGCAATTTTCTAACAGGACATTACTGGATATTATCCATACAATGTTAATATAATATATATTCTGAAGCAGAGCATATGTCAACCAATACGGAACCGATGGTTTACAGGTGGTATTGCACTCTTTTTTTAAAAGGGATAGCTGGATTCAGACGTTTTTAAGTCTACTTTACTGCTGCCCCGGATTGCTTCCAGAATGGGTTTCCAAATTTTTGGCAAATTGTTTTATGAACAGAACCGATGGAGAAAAATCTTGACATTTGGAGCAAAATCATCGATTTATTACTCTTTCTTAAAAATTTTTGAAACTAAGGATCTATACTATAGATATTCAGATAATAAATTTCATACGGATAGATGTTAGAACTGAAATTATTTATGTGACGGTCTATATATGAAAATATATTATGAAACGTTCATCAACAATTAATAGAGTAACCAATGAGACAGAGATCAGCCTCAGTATAGATATAGACGGGGAGGGATCAGGCAAGATAAGTTCGGGGATTCCATTTTTCGATCACATGCTTACACTTTTTGCGGCTCATGGCTTTTTTGACTTGAATATTTCAGCCATAGGTGACATAGATGTCGATTTCCATCATACTGTGGAGGATACCGGAATAGTTCTGGGGACAGGATTAAAAAATGCCCTTGGGGACAGGAAGGGGATCAAACGTTTCGGTCATGCTGTTGTCCCCATGGATGATGCCCTTGCCCATGTTACAATCGATTTGTCGAATCGGCCATATCTGGTATACAATATACCAGAAATACCTTATCAGGGAGATAAGTTTGACCCTTCTCTGGCAAAGGAATTTTTCAGGGCCTTTGCGGTTACTGCTGGTATGAATCTTCATATTAATGTCCTGTATGGAGAAAACAATCACCACATCATGGAATCTATTTTTAAAGCCTCGGGAAAAGCCCTTGACCAGGCAACCTCTTTTGATCACAGGGTGAAAAATGTTCTTTCCACAAAAGGAGCTTTATAAGCATATGATTTTGCCGCGATGCAATTTTAAAAATATAAAATTTCTTTTTTTGGGCATTATATTCTCTTTGCTCTTTTCCAGCTGTGCAAGTCAGTCAATATCGATAAAACCGGTTGCAGCGCCTGGGCCAATTTATAACCTCATGGTTATTCCCTTTAAAAATCTGTCCACTGAGGATTCTGGCATAGCTGCAGGCCCCTTGTCCGGCATGGTTTTCATGACTGAAAAAGTTTCCAGAGAATCTGTTGACTTCATGACAAACAGGCTGATGACTTTAATGAAAAAACGTACAGAGTTTAATGTCATACCTGTGGAATTTTCTCCAGATGTCGTTTCATCCGACATGATCAATATCTCTGAACAAAAAAAAATAGTCGATCTCGGAGGGGATTATAATGCTGACGCTGTTTTGGCAGGTTATATTTATCGATTCCGGGAGCGTAAAGGGTCCAGATTTTCAGCGGAAACTCCCGCGTCTGTTGCCTTTGTTCTTCATATTATCAGCGTTTCCGGCCAACGTATTGTATGGACTGGCAGCTTTGATGAAACCCAGCAATCTTTATTTGAAAATCTTTTACAGATAAAAACTTTTATAAAAAGAAAAGCATCCTGGATTACCGCCGAACAGATGGCTGATGCTGCTTTAACAGACTTAATAGAGGCGTTACCAGAACCATGATTATAATACCTGCTATTGATTTAAAAAACGGAAAATGTGTACGTCTCCTCCAGGGTGAAATGGATAAAGAGACAGTTTTTTTTGATAATCCTGCCTCTGCTGCACTAAAATGGGAAGAGGATGGGGCTAAACTTATTCATGTGGTGGACCTTGACGGTGCCATGGAAAAACACCCTAAAAACCTTGATTCAATAAAAAGCATTTTAAAGGCTGTTAACATCCCGATTCAGGTGGGTGGCGGGATACGTGACGAAAAAACAATAAAAATGTTTCTCGATATTGGAGTAAAAAGAGTCATTATCGGAACAGAAGCGATCAAAAATCCAAAATTAGTCAAAGAAGCATGCATAAGATTTCCCGGCCAGATTGTAGTGGGAATAGATGCCCGCAACGGATACGTCGCAGTAGAAGGCTGGACGGAAACTACACAAACAAAAGCTATTGATCTTGCCCTACGGTTTGAAGATTGCGGAGTAGCAGCTATAAATTTCACAGATATACTCAAAGATGGAATGGAATCCGGCCCCAATATTGAACAGACCAGGCAGCTGGCACAAGGAATATCGATTCCGGTTGTGGCGTCCGGTGGAGTTTCAACCATAGAGGATATAAAAAATCTAATCCCCCTTGGAGAAGTTGGTGTGGTTGGAGTAATCACAGGCAAAGCCTTGTATACCAACAGTCTTAACCTTAAAGACGCAATAGAATTAACAAATACAGATTCCTTATAATCTGTAATAGATTTAAGCTTTTTTTATTGTAATATTCAGCGTCGCTGATTGAAGATAGGCAGCAGGTTTAATCAGATTATACCTGCTGCCGTACATATTAGCTGAATAGTTACTTTTTATTTTCTATTCACTTCCAAATTTTTTATATTTTGTCCATTTATTTTGTTCTCAAAGGTAGTTTTTGCTATATATTTGCTCTTCATATAAATAGCTGTCATCTTTTTCATTAAAATGGATAGTCAAGGAGGTCTAAAATGAAATTTTGTGCTGTTGAACATGCACTGCCGAGCAAACTGGTGACAAATTCAGATATTATTCGAGAGATTCTTTTAAAAAGTAAAAACTACTTAACAGGTAAAGCGCTTGACCTTCTGGAAAAAACCTTTGAAGATCTTTTCGAAAAATCGGTTACTTCTATCAGGTATCACCGGGAGGGAAATGAAAAAGCTTTACAATTTGGTGTTGATGCAGGCAAAAAAGCGCTGGAATCTGCCAATATGTTACCCGATGAAATAGACCTTCTTATATATGTGGGGGTGGGTAGAGGCTTTATTGAACCTGCAACTGCAAATGTTTTTCAAAAGCTTCTTAAACTTAAAAATGCAACCTGTTTTGACATTTTGGACGCCTGTGCCAGCTGGCTTAGAGCCATTCATGTTGCACAGTCATTTATAAAAACCGGAATGTATAAAAATATCATGATCTTGAACTGTGAATTCAACTTCAAGGAATATGCAAATTTTGAATTCAGATCTATTGCTGACGTGGAATCTAATTTTCCCACATTTACAATAGGTGAAGCTGCAACAGCTACCATTGTCTCCCCGTCACAAGAGGAGAATGAATACTATGCCGATTTTAAAACATGGGGTGAAAAGCATACCCTGTGCAAAATACCGCTGCCTAATATTGATGAGTATTCCGACGGTGAAATAGCAGATAAAGTTTTGCCCTTAACTTTTTTTTCTTATGGAGAAAAATTATTCAGATTTGTTTTTTCAAAACTATGCCGGCATTATAAAGAAGTCGCAGAACTCAGCCAGTTCAAGCACGAAATAGTATTTAGTCATTCTGCCAGTGATGCCATGAGTGACAGGGTGATAGATACCTGCAAGCTTGGCCGTGAAACAGCCTATAATATACACAAGCGCTTTGGGAATACTGTCTCTGCATCTGTTCCCCTTGCCATGTCCTGCGCTATTAAAGACGGCAGGTTAAAACAGGGGACCAATGTCCTCATCGGTTTTGGATCAGCCGGAGTTACAACAGCATGGGCAAAGTTTAAATTTTTAAGTTGTTCAGCTGCTTAAAAAA
>CAZNFB010000287.1:2537-3771 GCA_964572105.1 uncultured Desulfobacteraceae bacterium | reverse complement strand
ATGGCCAGCTGTTGCGGGCCTATATTTATAATTTCTGATCCCATAAAAGCTCCTTACACGTTCCACTTGAGGTCGGACCACGATTTGGCCAATCTTTAGGCCAACAATGTTTAGACCCCTATAAAAACAAGAACCAGGGGGAGGGTTACCAGGGAACATAGAGTGGAAATAACTACCAGACCCGCAGTTTCATTGGCGTTACGCTGGTATTGCTGGGCCAGAAGATAGTTGAAAACCGCAACCGGCATGGAGCTTTGGAGAATTATTACCCCCCTGGCTATCCCGGTAAGATTAAAGAGAGTAGCCGCCAGGATGCCCAGGCCGAATCCCATGCCCAGGCGCAGCAGGGAGAGGGCTACTGCACGCCTGATATTCATGACCTGCAGCCGTGCCAGGGAAACCCCCAGGGTCAGGAGCATCAGCGGAATGGTAAAGCTGCCGAGAAGCTCCGTTGTCTTGACTATCCACTCCGGCAGGGTAGCCTTGGCCAGGAGAACCACAATGGCCAGTCCCACCGCATAAATAACCGGTATCTTTAAAAGAGAAAGGAAGTTGGCGGATCCCGAATAGAGCCACACACCCACTGTAAAATGACCAATACAAAAAACCGTAAACACAACGATGGCCAGGGCCAGTCCCGGTTTACCGAAAGCAAAAAGGCATAGAGGCAGCCCCATATTACCAATATTGGCGAAGATTAACGGGGGGAGAAAGTCTTGCAGGGGGAGTCCGGCAAAGCGCAGGATCACCGCACCGATAACGGCTGACAATCCCATCACTCCAAGCGCAGCCCCCCCCCATCTTTACTAAAAGTTGCGGAGAGATATGAAGAGTGCTTAAAGTTGAAAACACCAGGCACGGAGCACCGATGGTCATCACCAGTCCAGTTACCAGATTCGTATCATAGGGTCTGCCACTTCTCACCCAGCCCCAACCCAGTGCAATAACGATAAGAACAGGAGTGATAACATTGAGCAGATGTAGAATCATGGTTCCATATGCCCGGTTGAAAAATTGTGAGAGTCGATGCGGTCAGCCTCCGTTTGAATTTCTGGTATTTTTGCCTTTTTTTGAAAAAATTTTCCAGGGCCATAACTTGATTACAAGACCCTTTTGCTCCAGTACCTGGATAAACCTGCAGCTTGCACCTCCAACTATCACATAATTAACCTGCCCTGACAAGATGAAGTTAAAAAAGCGATCATAGAGCAATATGGAAATTCGGGGGACATTT
>CAZNFB010000287.1:0-2437 GCA_964572105.1 uncultured Desulfobacteraceae bacterium | reverse complement strand
GAAATTCGGGGGACATTTTACTTATATTTCTTTTTAGGTCCTGATTTTTAGGAAAATTGGGGCGGGCATAAGGTTATAAGCTTAAAAATTATTCCACCATGAATAGAAGAATAAACGGCCAGGGAAAAAGCCGGGTCAAACATAGACTTGACCCCATTTTCCCTGAAAAACAAATTTCAAAAATATTTTCCCACAACATGGCAGTAAGATAGAGGTATGGCTTTTTAATTTTTTTTATGCGTAAGGACTGGGTTGAAATAAAAAAACTTGACACATGACGACGGTTTGGTTACTAGAGTATTCAACATAAGTTTTGCTTGCCTAACAATAAGGCTGCTCTTGAAAAAAATGCAACGCAAGCATGGGCTTCTGCTTAAGTTTTGATCTAAATTTTAAAAATTGATTTTGAAGTCGCAGATGAAGATGCCTGTGGAATGAAACGTGCCCTTGGCCCAGCTACCGTAAACAGCTTTACTGATAAAGTTAGAGATGCAAAACAATAGTATCAATGACTAAATTTATTATTTGACTTAAAAAAGGGAGGAAGGCATCAATGATAGAAAATAAACAATGGGTTCAAACCGCTGGAAAAGATATAATCAGTTGGAATGAACAAAAAATTGATCATAAAACTCAATTAAAATTCTGGGAAGTTGATCACCTTTTTAAATGTCCAGTGGTGGGGATATGCCTTACACTTTCGGAACAAAAGCAGCTCCTCAAAAAAGCAGGCCTTTCAAGTAAAAAGAAAAGCTCTTTTGAAATTCATGAAATATTAGTTGCAAGTTCGGAGAACGAAAACCGGTTGGCGCAGCGTGCCGATAGCATGCTGAATCGAAAGTTCGGCAAAGAAATAGCACCCTTGCTTAAACTTGAGCATGGTGAATTCATGGCGTATTGTAAAGCTGCTTTTGACTTTGGCGATTACGTCGGCGTTTTATGGGCACTTGCAGTCACTCCTGGATTGCCCGGTGAATTTAAAAAAGAAATTTTTGGAAAAATTCATATGGGCATGCACTGGAATGGTGAACAGAGTAGCAAGCTAAAACAAAAACTGGCTCGACAGCAGAATGAATTAAGCGATATGCGGCAGAGCAGCAAAAGTGCAGCGCGAAGCAGACACTTGCTGCAAGAGGAAAATGAAGGCTTCAGGCAAGAACAGATGAATTTGGAAATAAGGTTAGCAGCTGTTGAAAAAGAAAAAAATAGATTAAAAAAAGAGCTTGCTGAATTAGATAACGGATTTAATGCTGCAAAATTAGAGAAAATCAATCTGGTCCTGAAAAAGAAGCTGGAAGTGCTATGCGGGAGTTGTAAGGAAGATAAACGGCAGATGCTTTTGCTCAAAGAAAAGAATGTGGAGCTTTTGGCGGAACTTGAACAGCAGCGGGAATTGAACCATGATTTCAGGGAGGAAAGCCGGGAAATAATCGAAGAGGTTCTTGCTCTGAATCGTTGTGATGCAAGTTGTCCGTCGTTTGATCTGTGTAAAAAACGTGTTTTGATTGTCGGTGGAATTACCCGCATGGAATCACTTTATCGTGGGCTCATTGAAGGGAGCGGCGGTGTTTTTGAATACCATGACGGCTTTATGAAAAACGGTATTAAAAGGCTTGAATCCCGCCTTAGGCGTGCCGATGTTGTACTTTGCCCTGTTAACTGTAACAGCCATGCAGCCTGTTCCATTGTTAAAAACCTGGCAAAAAAGCATAACAAAACAGTTCATATGATGGCAAATTCCAGTTTGAGCTCCGTTTCCAGAGTCATTTGGGACGCCAATAACGATAGTGCTATTATCAATTAACTGTCAGCCGGTGAAGCTCAAAGAAAGTCGTGAAATATTCCTAGCGGATTTAAGTAGCTCTGACATGTGATGGCCAAAACTAGAATTACCCTCTATCTCTTAACAAAAAAATATAGTTTTTGTGCTAATTTTTAAGTAGCAAATTAAGCAGATGGGGTTCTAACTAATTGTAATCCAAAAAATTTAAAAGGGGAAAATATGAGCATTAATTTTCAAATCGTATTTGAAAAGAACAACGGCAATCTGCATGTAAATCCCAGGGGAGATTTTGATGGTAATTCCGCATGGGAACTTGTCAACCTCCTGCATAAACAATACGATGGAAAAGGGCAGGTATTTATTGATACCAAAAATTTGTGCAAAATGTGTCCTTTCGGATGCACTACTTTCAGGTGCCAGCTTAATATGAGCCGAATTCCTGCAGATCAGCTTTTCTTCAATGGGGAAAAGGGATATGAGATAGCCCCCGAGGGAAGTAAAGTTGTTGCTGCCCATAAAAAAAATCAGTGCCGGTGCAATGGAGATTGCACGAATTGCCCTTGCTCTAAAAAGGAGAAACTCAGTTAAAAAAGAGGGGGTCCCTATGTGTCAGGGTAGTTGTCGCCTTAATTGAAAAAAAGTTTACAATTTGAT
>CAZNFB010000286.1:0-3786 GCA_964572105.1 uncultured Desulfobacteraceae bacterium | reverse complement strand
AAGGCAGGCAGTGCAGTTTAACTGCATATTCTTGTCTAACCCAAGAGAAAACATGCTCATGCCGCAGGATTGACAGACCATGGGATCCATCTGTTTTGTCACAGGGTTGTATATCATGGAAACATTGGTCTTTTTATGACCTGAAACCAGGGTGGCAAGCACCTTGACACAAAGGGTCGTTACTGCCAGAGCTGCGACAGGAACAAAACTGATCCTTATGCTGTACTTGTTTAACAGGTCCTTTTTTTTAGCTGCAAGCTCATCCGGAATCATGGCAATTTTTGCTTCTCTTTCCTGAATAAGTTTATCTGAAATCCCGGTTCTTGAAAGACTTTCCTGCATCTCTTTTTCCAGGGCACTATAATATTCGTTAAGGCTCATGGAATCTCTTTTAAACCTGCGGTTCATGCTCTGAACAAATTCCAGAATTTCCTCCTCAACAACGCCAGGGCCATAGAGTCTGACCAGTTCATGGATGCGCCTGATTTCTTCTTTTGAATATCCCCGGATATCTTTTATCTGGTATTCCTTTTCTGCACTTGGCATCATCCGGGGCATTCCAGGTGACAGTGCTCCCGTGTCAAGATTAAAGGAAAATTCCAAAAGTCCTTGTTTTTGTTCGTCGCTCTGGGCAAGGAACCTGCAGGTCAGAAGGATATACCTTGTTTTAATCCGGGCTGTGCCTGTGACCTGGATTTTGCTTTTGTAAAACTCAAACTGCTCTTTGATCAGGTTGGCAAATCCTTCTGTCTTGATGTAATTAAACTTTAAAGCCGCTTGAAGAAAAGGGGGTTTTGAACCTGCCATGGATACAATTCTGTCAAGGAAAGGACTTTGAAACTGTATGGGATAACATTTTTGTCCTCCAAAAGATTTTGCACTCTGGGCATCCTTTGCCACTGAAATACATTCTTCCACATCCAGAGCAGCAGAAAGATCCTTTGGCAAAAGGACATCTATGATTTCGTTCCCGGATTCCAGGACAGCGCCTTTATCCTTTAAAAAACGAACCGCAAACTGTATAAGATCCGGACCTTTTCCTGTAATGGAAGATTTAGAGTTCATAGGTGTCTCCAAATAATTTATCATCCAGTTCACGGGTTTTTTGATACCCTGTTTTGGCCCTTTTCAGTCTTGTCCCGAGATTTGTAAAGGATTCTTTTCGATCTTGTTCAGTCTTTGAATTCATCCATATATCCAAAACCATATCACCAAATTCCTTTTCCCCCCTGACCCTGCCCAGTATCATATCTATCTCACCGATTACCATCTCAAACATATTAATCTTACGGTCGAGGACATCAAGAATATAATCTTCAATGGAACCTGCGGCACAGAAATTGAAAATCTGCACTTCTTTTTCCTGACCTATCCTGTGAATACGGCCAATCCTCTGTTCTATTTTCATGGGATTCCATGGCAGGTCATAATTAATCATTCTTGAACAAAACTGAAGGTTTCGACCCTCGCCGCCGATTTCCGTTGTAATCAAGACCTGGGTCTTGTTTTTAAAAGCCTCAATGCCTGCATCCTTTTGGCTGTTATTCATTGCTCCGTGAAAAAGGGAAAATGAAATATTATGCCACTCCAAAAATTCTGCAAGATGGTCAACCGTCCCCTTATATTTAACAAAAACAATGATTTTTTCATTATAGGCTTTGATAATCTTCATCAGCATTTTGTTTTTGGGTGTATCCAGAATATTCCGGCATAAATTCTTTACAGCCCTAAGTTCTTTCTCATGTCCCAGAAGGTAATCTTTTTTTTCAAGCATTCTGTTCAGGGTCAGCTCCACAGCCTTTGGTGAAGATCCTGCCTGAGCCAGCAGGTTTTTTACAATCATTTTTGCCCTGCCCTGCTTTTTTTCGTTCAGAGACATGATCAACGTCTCCAGTCTCTCATAAAATGCCTTTTCAGCCTTTGTGGGCTCAATACGAATGGTCTCGGCAAACCTTGGCGGGATGTGAATACCTGCCAAAGCCCTTGTGTTGCGGACCATGACCTGGCCAAGCAAGTCTTTGAGAAGAGCCCTGTTTCTAGGATCTGTGGGATCTCCCCGCTTCATGAATTTTTCCCTGAATGAGGTGGCAGTGGCAAGCTGCCCCGGTTTAAGCAAGGTAATAAGGTTATAAAGCTCCATAAGATTATTCTCCACAGGTGTTGCCGTTAAAAGAAGAATAAATCTTTTTTTCAGGGAATTGACGAGCTTCCAGTTCAGGGTGGTGCGATTCTTTAAATGGTGGGCCTCATCAACAATGATCATGTCATAGTCCCTGGCCGTGATTAAATCAAAATTCTTTTTTGATTTGGCCTGGTTAATGGAGGCAATAACAAAAGGCTCATTCCAGAATGTTTTAGAGCCTGATTTCAACCCCGGATCATCTGTTGAGGGAATATCCATGTTGAACTTTGATTTCATTTCCTCCTTCCACTGGCTGACAAGGGGAGTTGGGGTCAGGATCAGGCCTGTCTTTACCATGCCCCTTTTGATATATTCCGTAAGTATAATCAAAGCCTCAATGGTTTTGCCAAGACCCACTTCATCGGATAACAGCGCCCTTCCCCTGAATTGCTTCAATACCTTTTTTGCTGTCTCCTCCTGGTACCAGAAGGATTTCACTTCTGTAAGGGAGGAAAGGCAGATAAGGGTTTCAAAGGATTCGGCAAAACGAATTTCATGACTTAAAAGGGCAAGTTCATACCTTTCAGGGCATGCAGGTTCAGGATCTGATAAGGCATTGAAAAAAGGGTCTTCATCGATTTTATAAGTTATGGGAATATCAGGAACTTTAAGGGACTGTGGTCGTGGGGATTGGGTTTTGAATTTTTCTTTCCGGTTTTGACCCTTTTTATTAATTTTTTGTTCCGAATTTTCCTTTGGCAGATCCGGCCGGGAAAACATGGCATTTTGGGCTTCCTTTTCTTCCTTGCCCATAATCACAAAGCTGCAATATGCTCTTAGATCCTCTAATTTTTTTTTAATTTTTCTTTTATCTTTTATTTTCAGGCTGGTAAAAATTTTAAGCAGATCATCCGTTTTCTGAAAGCATTCTTTATATCTTTCAAGGCTGACAAGTATGACAACCATGCTGACCTTCATTTCATCCGTTATTTTTCCGATCCGTTCCATGCCTGCCAGGGCATCAAGTTCCATGGCCTTATTATGTGCACTTGAACCGATATGCCCCATAAGCTGTAAAACATCTTCTTCGTTGGGCAGGGCACTGACCGTTTTTTTAATTGATTTAACCGCCTGGTTTATATTTCCGTCATCAAAAAAATAGCAGGCATCTTGATAATGAGACCAGCCCCTTTCCTTGCTTGTCAGCTGAAATTTGGATGTTTTCACCTGTTTCTGTTTTGCCTTGCGTTTCTGCTTTTTTCTCTCTGCTTTAGATTTTGCCAAAATTAGTACCTTATTCACTATTTCGTTGTTGCCTGTTTTCCTTACAATCTCCGCCCGCAACCTTCAGCCTTTTACCTGATTCATCATTCCCTTTTCCGTCCACTCCTCCCACATAAAATTTTGTATATTTTTATCATCCCTGCTGAATTCTATGCCGACAAGATAGATTTTCTTTCCTTTTTGCCGGTATTTTTCAGAATACTTTTTCTTTTTTATCTGCTCAAGAGCGGTTCCTTTTGTTGTATCAACCTCAATCACCTTGAACTCGATTATATAAATTTTATCGTCAAGTTTTATTGTTAAGTCAATTCTTCCCTTGTTTGTGGTATCTTCGGCTGTTACATCAAGGCCCGCGGCTGTAAAGTATGAGTAGAAGATTG
>CAZNFB010000285.1:0-3804 GCA_964572105.1 uncultured Desulfobacteraceae bacterium | reverse complement strand
AGATGGGCCAAAAGACAAGCTATTTCGTTCAACTTATAAAATTTTCGTTCCTGAAGCATAACAAATATGCTAAAGAAAAGACCTGACAAAAAATTAAGATTTGGTGAATGGGCTGTAAGGCGTGGGTTCTTAACCGAAGATCAATTCAAGGTTGCTCTCTCAAAAAAAAAGAACCTTACTGACCAAATGGTGGGAAATATTTGTGTGCTGGAAGGTTTTATCACCGATGAACAAAAAGCAGAAATACTTGCTGCTCAATTTTCACTTGAATATGTAAAAATAGAAAAAAAAATTGGAGCTGATTTATCTGAAAAGATTCCCTTAAGCTTCATGAAAGAGTACCAGGTTATACCCTACGAAAAAAATATTGATACATTATTTTTTGCCGTGGCAGAACCGTTATATTCTTTTTTTGTGGAAGACAGGCTTGAACTGATAACGGGAATGAATATTGTCACAGCGGTTGCAAGCGAAACTGTTGTTAAGGAAATCTTAAAACAGATTGAACTTAAAAAAACACCAGATGAGATGCAGCCTGCCATTGCGGTGCAAGGGGAGCAGGTTGAGAAAATATTAAGCTTTGAAAAAATTTCTTCAGAAACAAGTAATATTATCAGGTTGATAGATTCCACGATTTTAAATGGAATCGACAAACGAGCCTCTGACATTCATTTTGAAACATCGGAAACCGGAATTATTATCAGATACCGAATTGACGGGATGCTTGTTCTTGCCCGTGACCCTGTTGATATACAACTCCACAGTCAAATAATATCAAGAATTAAGGTTATGGCAGAGCTTGATATTTCCGAAAAACGGATTCCCCAGGATGGCCGCTTTAAATTAAAAGCATTTGGCAGGTATATTGATTTTAGAATCTCTATCCTCCCCTCAATCTTTGGAGAAGATGCTGTTATACGGATACTTGACCAGCAAAAACTTTCGGAAGGTACTTATGAATTTAGCCTGAGTACTCTCGGCCTCCCCAGTCATGATATGGATGTAATAAACAGAATGATCAATGTTCCCTATGGAATGTTTCTCATGACAGGCCCCACAGGGAGTGGAAAAACAACCACTCTTTACACTGCACTTTCCGAGGTTAACCAAAATGATATTAAAATAATTACCATTGAAGACCCTGTTGAATATCAATTAAAAGGGGTTGTCCAGATCCCGGTAAATGAAAAAAAGGGGTTAACCTTTGCAAAGGGGCTTCGTTCTATTTTAAGGCATGACCCGGATAAAATTCTGGTGGGAGAAATCCGCGATGCTGAAACCGCTCAAATAGCGTTACAGTCCGCTCTCACCGGACACCTGGTATTTACCACAGTCCACGCGAACAATTCTTTTGAAGTTATTAACAGGTTTACCCATATGGGAATCGCTCCCTACAATTTAATGGCGGCATTAAACTGTATAATAGCCCAAAGATTAATACGGACTCTTTGCACCTGCAAAGTTGAAATTTCGATTCCACAAAAAACCCTGGAAGCATCGGCTGTTAATTCTGATCAATTTTCAGAGCATATTATTTATGGCAAAAAAGGATGTGCAAAATGTAATGGGACTGGATTTATGGGGAGAAAAGCCATCCTTGAGATTGTGGAATTAAATGATACACTAAAAGAATTATTTATTAAAAATGCATCAATTGCAGCCTTAAAAAAAGCGACCGCAGATTCGGGAACAGCATTTTTAAGAGAAGCTGCAATCAGAGAAGTCCTAAACGGGACAACAACCCTGGATGAAGCGAATCGTGTTACCTTTATCGGCCATTGAGATGTATCATAAGGAACGAAAATTTTATAAGTTGAACAAAATCCTGCGCTATTTCTGCTTAACTTATTTCATCTCCGTTCCTAACTTGTTTATCCTTTTTAAGGATTAATAATAATGTTTTTGAAATTTAAAAAAAAATACATTGGCATGGAAATTAACCAGGATTCCATTAATATGGTAACAATAGTGAAAAATGGTAACCATTTTAAACTTTTACGCTGCAGCCGGGAACCATTTCCTGAAAATATCATTAACCCTTCATTTAACAAAAAAAACATATTAAATTCAGAACTTTTTTTAGATACTGTTAAAAAAATTATGGGGGAAGATATTGATAGAAATAGATCAATAGGGCTCTCTGTACCCAATGAAACAATAAAATTTATTATTCAGGAGATCGATACTCCGCTGCGGTCAAAAGATAAAATAGAACAGGCACTTATCCACAGCATAGAAAACAGATACCATTTTTCATTGAAAAAGATAAAAATATCCTATGATGAGGTCAAAAATAATCTTTCCGGCAAAAAAAAATTTATAGTTGCCCTGGGGAGAAAAAAAGTTGTAGGAGAATTTGAAAAAGAACTGAAAAAACTAAAAATTAACGTTAAGGTTATTCGTACAGCGGGAGTTAATCAGCTAAACCTTTATAAAGATTTTTTTCCACCCGATTCTACTTTTGCATATCTTGGTATTTTTAAATATTTTTTAACTCTTTTTATATTTAAAAATGCCCAACCTGCTTTTTATCAGGGGATAAAGCTTAAACAAGACCTTTCTGATTTACAAGAACCTTTATATGAAACCATAGAACCTTATCTTGATCTGGTTATTTCATATTTCCACAGACAAAATTCAAACAGTCATATTAAACAGCTGTATATAGGAAGCAGCATAAAGGATTTGAATAGAGATAACGAATTTAAGACCGGACTGGCATCATTTAGAAATATGGACGTTAAAATCCTTGATAACAAAATTGTTGCATTTAATGAAAATGAAGATTTTTTTCATTACTTGCCTGCTATGGGAGCAGCTCAGAGTCTTATTGTATAGGTATATTTAAAAATTTACATTAAAACTGCGAGGTTTGAATTTGAAGTCCCCCATAATAAATCAGGCCAGGGTGGCACCGGTTAAAACAAATCAGGCAATTCACCGGCATATGCCCAGGAAAAAAGCTCTATTCAACCTGGCAGGAACAATAATAGCTGCAATTTCATCCATACTCTTAATTTATAATATTGTTGCATACCAGCGGTATTATAACCTCATCGCTGAATATAAAAAAAAAATTAAAATTATGGAAACGGATCTTCCTGATAAAAAAGGGGATTCTTTTCCGCAAATGGTGGAGGGACTGGGTAAACAGGAAAAACAGAATATTATAAATAATATCAACTTTGTAAACAGGTTGATTTATCAGGATGTTTTTCCATGGTGCAATCTCCTTGCTGCTTTGGAAAAAAAAATACCCGATAACATGGATCTTACCGGGTTTATTCCCTATGATAATTTTAGTAAAATTACAATAACAGGAAAAACAGATCACGCAAAAAAAATAACTGCATTTTTAAAAAATATGGAAAAATCAGAGCTGTTTCAAGGGAGTATGTTAACACAGCTTGGTATGACTAAAAAAAACCAGCCCGAAGGATCTGAAAGCAGAACTGCTGAAATTTATTTTGAAATAAAGGCTCTATTACAAACAGATATAATGTTTTCGGAAAAAAAATATGGATCCTTTGGAACCTGTGCTAAAAAGCTATTAATTCATTAAGCCGGATTTAAATGCTATATAATTGTAACTATTCAGCATCGCTGATTTAAGATGCTGCTTACAGATTAGCTGAACAGTTACATATAACTAAGGGCTCGCATAAAAATAACTTGACATTTTAAGCGCCGATGCATCCCGCCTGACTGCGTTGCGAAAGCTCAGAATATCCTGATGTTCTTGCGTTTTCGCGCCTTGCCAGACGGGTGCCTCAACACTTAAAATTGCCAACTTATTGTTGAGCG
>CAZNFB010000284.1:0-3805 GCA_964572105.1 uncultured Desulfobacteraceae bacterium | reverse complement strand
TAGATGGACCAAAAGACAAACAATTTCGTTCAAGTAATTTCATTTCCGATCCTTAGCCAAAACGACCGGTTATATAATCCTCTGTGGTTTTCAGAGTTGGCCGGGTAAAGACCGTATCTGTTTTACCAACTTCAATTAATTTCCCAAGATAGAAAAAGGCTGTTATATCTGATGTGCGGGCAGCCTGTTGCATATTATGGGTTACAATAATAATTGTATACGACTTTTTTAAATCATGTATCAGTTCTTCAATTTTTTGAGTTGCAATGGGATCAAGTGCGGAACATGGCTCATCCATAAGGAGCACTTCAGGCTCCACGGCCAGCGCTCTTGCAATACATAAACGCTGCTGCTGCCCTCCGGATAGCCCAAGGGCTGAGTTATGGAGCCTGTCTTTTACTTCATCCCAAAGGGCACTTGATTGAAGGCTTTTTTCAATCCGTTCCGCAATGAGGTTCTTGTCCTTTATACCCTTTACTCTTAATCCATAAGCAACATTTTCAAAAATAGTTTTGGGGAAAGGATTCGGCTTTTGAAAAACCATCCCTATCCGTCCCCTTAAACTTACTACATCCATTGAAGGATCACAGATCTCTTCGCCGTCGATGAGAATACTCCCTTCGACCCGAATCCCCGTTATTAGATCATTCATTCTGTTTAGGCATCTTAAAAAAGTACTTTTTCCACAGCCCGAAGGACCGATCAGTGCTGTTACCTGATTTTCGTAAAAATTCAGGGAAATATCATGGAGAGCCTTAAATTCCCCGTAGTAAAAATTTAAATTTTTTGATGTGATTTTAAGACGATGGTTCATTATTCTCTGTTTTTTCATGTAATAAGGTTAATTTTGGGGTCTGGTTTTAATTTTGCTGTTTACCTTTACGCAATATTTAATCAATTACATTGATTTTTTCCTGAGTTTCGACCTGTAGATAATGGCAATTAAATTCATCCCGAGCACCAATCCTATCAGCACAAGAGCAGTTCCATATTGCAGGTGTCTTGTCTTTTCAATTTCTGTTCCTGCGGTGGCAAGAACATAAATATGATATGGAAGCGCCATTATTTCACTGAACATGCTACTGGGCAGTTTAGGCGAAAAAAAGACAGCCGCGGTGAACATGATTGGAGCGGTTTCTCCTGCTGCCCTGCTGATACCCAATATTCCTCCGGTTAGTATTCCAGGGGCAGCTGCTGGAAGGACAATTCTGAAAATTGTCTGAAACTTGGTGGCGCCTAACCCGAAGGATGCTTCTCGATGGGTGAGTGGGACAGCCTTTAAAGCCTCCTCAGTGGAAGCGATGATTACAGGGAGTGTCATTACACCAAGTGTTAATGCCCCTGCAATCAGGGAAACTCCCATTTTTAAATAAGTAACAAAAAAAGAAAGCCCAAAAAGGCCATAAACAACAGAAGGAACGCCTGCGAGATTACTTATGCAAAGCCTGACCACACGTAAGATTTTACTCTGTGTAGTATATTCATTTAAATATACCGCTGAAGCCACACCCACCGGAAATGCAACTCCCATTGTACCTAAACAAAGGTAAAGAGTTCCTATAATGCATGGTAAAATGCCCCCCTTGGTCATGGAATCCGTTGGCGGTTTTGTTAAAAACTCCCAGGTTATCGCAGACCACCCGTTTGAAACAATAAAATATAAAATTACAGCAAGGGCCAAAAAATTAATAAATGCTGCCAACCTGAATAAAAAATAGAATAAATGCTGAGTAAACTTTTTTCTGCAGCCTATTTTATTTAAAGGATTTGTTTTGGCGGACATTTCCTGGTTTCCTTTATGCGAACTTTCATTTTCTAAAAACTCCTCTGATATATAGCAAATCCATTATAATCAGGCAAATCTCTTCAATAGCCTGTCTGCCGATATTTATGGGAAATATGATCCGCAATAAGATTAAAAATAAAAGTAAAAACAAATAAGACAATTCCTATTGCAAACAATGCATGGTAATGGTCGCCTCGATATGGGGCCTCTGCCATTTCAGCAGCAATACTTGCCGGCAAGGGACGAACAGGATCAAATATAGAGCCTGGCACCATGGCAGCGCCCCCTGCAACCATGAGGGCAACCATTGTTTCTCCAATAGCCCTTGACATCCCTAAAATAATAGCTGTGACAATACCGGATATTGAAGCGGGAAGGGTTACCCGTAAAATTGTCTCAAGAGGCGTTGCACCAAGGGCAAGGGAAGCTTCCTTCAGGCTAACCGGAACGCTGTGCAGGGCATCTTCTGAAATACTGCATATGGTTGGAACGGACATAAATGCCAGCATAAGGGCTGCGTTAAAAAGATTTAAGCCGGTTGCAATACCAAAGGTATCCTGCAAAAAAGGGGCGACAACCACCATACCAAAAAAACCGATGACAACAGATGGAATCAGAGCCAGAAGTTCAACAATCGGTTTAACTATTTCCCTCAACCTGCAGGAGGCTATTTCTGCAAGGTAAACAGCTGTCATAACACCCAGTGGAATTGCTATAATCGCTGAAATTATTGTAACTGAAATCGACCCGATAATTAATGGAAATATGCCGAAATCAGGGGGATCTGAAGTCGGATACCAGTATTTTCCAAAAAGAAATTCCTTGATATTCACTTTTTCAAATATCGGTACCCCTTCGATAAATAGAAAAAGTGTTATCATAAAAAGAATTACAACAGAGATCGCCGCAATAAAAAAAAAGGAAAAATGAATCGATCTTTCTTTTTGTTGTTGAGTAAACCCCATATATTATCCTGCTGGTTGTTTGCTTTTTTGTTAAAAAGGTAACTATTCAGCGAATATGTACGGTAGCAGGTATAATCAGATCATACCTGCTGCATATCTTAAATCAGCAACGCTGAATAATTATATTGGCAATGGGGTAATAAAAATATAACACATTGATTTTATTCATACTTATTGAGATATACATACGCTGTCAATATAATGGGACAAACCCGGCTTCCCGTACAATTTTTTGTCCTTTTTCAGGATGAAGCACATAATTGATAAACCTGGATATATCACCCGATGGCCATTTGTTGGTAAACATAAAAAGGGGCCTGCTAATGGGAAATTCTCCGCTTAAAGTTGTTTTTACTGTTCCTGCAACATTATTTACAGTAACAGGTTTAACCATACTATTTATATAACCAATCCCCACATACCCGATTGCATTTTTATTTTTAGCCACTGCCTGAAGTATGGCACCGTTTGACGCCTGCAGCAATGCTCCTGGATAAACTCTTTCTTTTTTCATAATCTTTTTTTCCCACACCTCATAGGTGCCGGAAGATGTATCCCGTGATATAACAACAATTTTACGCCCCTCTCCTCCAAGTTGTTTCCAGTTTGTAATTTCCCCTTTGTATATAGCTTTCAGCTGGGACATGGTGATGTTATCAATTAAGTTTGACGGATGAACCACAGGGATAATACAATCATAAGCAATACTAAAAGGAACCGGGTACCCTCCTTTTTCCATAGCAAGTTTGATTTCCCTGTCTTTAATAAACCTGGAACTGTCTGCAATATCGGTGGTCCCATCAATAATGGCCTTTATGCCGTTACCTGAGCCGCCCCCTGATATTGAAATATTAATATCAGGATTTTCACCCATGTAAGCTTCTGCAAGTTTTTGTGCAATGGGAAGTACTGTTGTGGAACCCTTAATAACAATATCTCCGGCAATGGCCTGGGAAATACCGAACAAAAAAAAGAATACTGTTAAAACGATAATTGCTTTTCCGAATTGTTTCATTTTGGCCCTCCTAAAATTTTTGTTAAATATATTAAAATT
>CAZNFB010000283.1:0-3808 GCA_964572105.1 uncultured Desulfobacteraceae bacterium | reverse complement strand
TTTTTTTTTACGTTATGTAACTTGTGGGATCAGGTATACCCGCTTCCTTAAATCCTTTTTTTCTAAAAATACAGCTGTCACACAATCCGCATGCCAGACCACCAGGGGAAGGGTCATAACAGCTTTGGGTAATGGAATAATCAACACCAAGCTGAGTTCCTTTTGTAATTATCTCAGCTTTTGTTAAATTTATAAGAGGAGTGACTATCTTTATTTTGCCGGGGCCGTCAGTTGTGAATTTTGTTGCAAGATTAGCCATATTTTCAAAGGCCATTATATATTCAGGTCTGCAATCCGGATACCCACTGTAATCAACAGCATTTACACCTATAAAAATTTCAGATGATTTAATCACTTCAGCCCATGCAAGGGCAATTGATAAAAATATTGTATTTCTGGCGGGAACATAGGTTACAGGGATATTCTCTTTTTTTTCAAATGGCGTTTTCCCTTTAGGAACTAAAATGGTGTCTGTGAGGGCAGAACCTCCAATTTTTTTCAGATCCACATCTATTATAAGATGTTTTTCAGCATTTACTGCTGCAGCCACTCTTTTTGCAGCCTCCAGCTCATGAAAATGGCGCTGGCCATAGTTAAGACTTAAGCTATGGATTCTATAGCCGCGACTCCTGGCAATGAACATAACCGTTGTTGAATCTACTCCTCCGCTCGAAAGAATAACAGCTTTTTTCTTCATACTTTACCTCGTAATTTCAGACGCCCCTGAGTACTTCCGGCCATATAATTTTATGAATCTGAAGATTAAGTCTTGCCTTAAGATTATCCTTTATTATCCATTCTGCAAGCTTTTTAAAAGAAAGCCTGTTAAAAGCAGCAGATAAAAGAATATGACTTTTCGGAAAATCGGGCATTATATTTTTCATCATATTTTTTGCAAAAAAATAATCATTTTTGTCTGAAATAACAAATTTAACCTGGTCAATTTTACTCAGCCTGCAAAGATTATTAATATCATTTTTTTCACTTTCACCACTCGAAGGGCACTTCATATCCAGGATTTTCATGCATCTTCGGTCCACAAGGTTTATATTGAAACTTCCATTAGTTTCCATCATTACCTCATAGCCTTTTTCAAGCAGAACATGGATTAAGGCAGGAGTTTCTTCCTGAAGCAGCGGTTCTCCCCCTGTAATTTCCACCAGGTCCCCATTAAAAGCATCAACCTGCTTTACAATCTCATTGAGTTCATATTTTTCATCCTGCTCATAAGCATACGTTGTATCGCAGTATGTACATCTTAAATTACATCCCGCAAGCCTTACAAAAACACAGGGCCTTCCGGCATTTACCGACTCGCCCTGTATACTGGAAAATATTTCATTGACATAAATAGTCATAATCTGCTTTCAAGGATATTAAAGATATTGTATAGATGTTCATATAAATAATATTACGAAGTTAAAAATCACACCTGATCAAGATAACCGATTATAAACAAAAAAGAAAGGGGGTTCTTATGAAACAGATCAAAGTTCTTACAAACAAAATCCAGAACTATTCATGGGGATCACATAGAGCTATTTCTGAATTGATGGGGCAAAAGACTCCATCAGACATACCCCAGGCGGAATTATGGATGGGTGCTCATCCCAAAGCATCTTCCGATATCATGATAAATGGTGCAAAAGAGCCTTTAATCAAAATAATCGAAAAATACCCAAAAGATATTCTTGGAGAAAAAACTGCTGCAAAATTCAACAATACCCTCCCCTATCTTTTTAAAATACTGGCAGCTGGAAAGCCCCTTTCCATCCAGGCTCACCCAGGCAAAAAGATGGCAGCTGAGGGCTATGCAAAGGAGAATGCCCGGGGAATACCCATGGATGCTCCGAACCGAAACTACAAAGATGAAAATCATAAACCAGAATGCATATGCGCACTTACACCATTTTGGGCATTAAACGGTTTTAGAAAAATTGAAGATATCCTGCTATTACTGGAACAGGTATGGTGCAGGGATTTGGAAAATGAATATAAACTTTTAAAAGAGCATCCAAATCATAACGGATTAAAGTCTTTTTTCAATGCTCTTATGACAATGGAAACCCACCGGCAAAAAAATATCATTGAACAGATCGTAAAAACCGTTGAGAACCTTTCCACTGACAATATCATTTTAAAATGGATATTAAAACTCAACAATGAATATCCTCTGGATGTGGGAGTCTTGTCCCCGATCTTATTAAACCTGGTCTGCCTGAATCCAGGGGAAGCTATGTTTCTCCATGCAGGCACCCTCCACGCGTACCTGGACGGCACTGGGATTGAGATAATGGCAAACTCGGATAATGTATTAAGAGGTGGGCTCACATCAAAACATGTGGATCTGCCTGAGCTGTTAAATCTCCTCGATTTTGAGACAAAAGAGATAAAAATCATTCTCCCTTCAGAATCTGATCTAAAGCATGAAAAAATATACAAATGCAATGCTGATGAATTTGTTTTGTCGATTATAGATCTAAAAAATGAAAAATATACAAGTGCCGCAAAGAGAAATGTTGAGATTATTATATGTACCAGCGGGAAAGCTGAAATATACGAAAAAAGAACAAAAAAAACTATTCCAATCAAAAATGGGGGGTCTGTTATTATTCCCGCTGCTGTTAAAAAATATTTTATCAGTGGAAACAGCATATTATATAAAGCTGGAGTTCCAATGTAATTTTTTTTTGAACTTTTTTAATAAAAGCCCTTGACTCCAGCCACCTGATATTATATTAATCATTCAAAAAGAATAGTGACTTTTATTATACAAATTATGAAATTTTTGATCCAGTTCTTTTTTTCATAAATTAGAAAGGTTTTTACAGATGCGTAATTTTTCAGACAGGTATTGCTACTTTTCCGGGGACTGTCTTGCGTATGCTGAAAAAATTTAAAATTAGCATACAAAGCCGTGGGGTGGATTAATCCAGTCACAGCTTTTTTAGAAAGGCCGTGAAGAATACTTCACGGCCTTTTTTGCTTAAAAGATATATTTGGAGGTAAAGATGACTTTTTTGGGTAAACAGATCAGAATGGAACGGATTATAAACCGGAATACCGGTAATACCTTAATCGTTCCCATGGATCACGGTATTTCAGTGGGCCCCATTGACGGTCTAAAAGACATGAAAACCGCCGTTCAAAACGTGGCAATGGGAGGTGCCAACGCCATTGTTGTGCATAAAGGGCTCATAAATGCAGGCCACAGAAAAAAAGGATCTGACATAGGCCTCATCGTCCATCTTTCAGCTTCCACAGTCCTAACACCATATCCAAATTCAAAAACCCTTGTCGCTTCTGTTGAAGAGGTTGTTAAAATGGGTGCAGATGCTGTATCCATTCATCTTAATCTTGGAGATGACAACGAAAAAGACATGTTGAAAGATTTTGGTAAAGTAAGTTATGATGCACGCACATGGGGACTCCCCCTGCTTGCCATGATATATCCACGGGGGAAAAAAATAAAAGATGAATATGATGTAAAATTTGTTAAACATGCAGCCCGTGTAGGTAACGAAATGGGTGCTGACATAGTAAAGGTTTCCTACACAGGAAGTCCTGAAACATTTCATGAGGTTACATCCGGCTGTTCCATTCCTGTTGTTATAGCCGGCGGCGCAAAAATGGATTCAGCCGAAGATATACTCAAAATGGTAAAAGGCTCCATCGACGCAGGGGGAAGGGGAGTATCCATTGGCAGGAATGTGTTTCAGCATAAAAATTCCAAACTTATGGTTAAGGCAATTTCATCCATTGTACATGAAAAGAGCAGCGTAGAGGATGCTTTAAATATTTTATCCCA
>CAZNFB010000282.1:0-3815 GCA_964572105.1 uncultured Desulfobacteraceae bacterium | reverse complement strand
ATACTTTTTTTTCAGAAATATTACAAGTTAATATTAGAATATTTTCTATAAGGTCTTGCAACAGTTTTATTTGTCAGCATATCCAGGGAGCGGTTAATAACTTTTCTTGTATCCCTGGGCATGATCACATCATCAATATATCCCCGTTTTGCAGCTTCATAGGGATTTTCAAATTCTTTTTCATATTCTTTAATACGTTTGATTTTCATCTGTTCAGGATCATCCGCATTTTTTATTTCCCGGGCAAAAATAATACTTGCAGCTGTGGCACCGCCTACAATACTTACTCTGGCAAGGGGCCATGCATAAACCAGGTCGGCTCCTGTGTCCTTGCAGCACATTCCTGTATATGCTCCTGCATAGGATTTTCTCAAAATAATGGTTACCTTGGGTACAGTCGCTTCTATATATGAGTAAAGCATTTTTGCGCCATGCCTTAAAATTCCGCGCCATTCCTGCTCGGGACCGATTAAATAGCCGGGTGTGTCATGCATATTTATAAGGGGAATACCGAAAAGGTCGCAAAAGCGTATAAATCTTGCCACCTTGTCTGATACATCACAATCGAGCACTCCCCCTTTAAATTTGGGCTGATTGGCAATAATACCTGCACTTCGGCCGTTAAAACGGCCAAAACCGATTATTACATTTTTTGCAAAATTTGGTAAAAATTCAAGGAAATCACCATTATCTACTATTCTATTAATAACCTCGTGCATATCAAAGGGCCTAAAAGCCTGTTCCGGAGCAACTGTATCGAGTTCTTCGCATATACGGTCCGGGTCATCTTCTGTTTTGATGACCGGAGGTTTTTCTTTATTATTTCCTGGTAAAAAGCTCAAGAGCTTTTTTGCCTTGTCAAGGGCGTCTTTATCATCATCACCCACCAGATGGGTTTGGCCTGATTTGCAGCCATGGGCGTCTACTCCGCAAAGGTCTTTTAAAGATATATCCTGCCCCAGCTGAGTTTTTACAAAAGCCGGACTTGCTATCCCCATAAAACCTGTATCTTTGCATTGAATTATAAAGTCCTGCATAATCGGATGATAAGCTTGGCCTCCAAGACAAGGGCCCATGATCAGGGCAATCTGGGGAATAATCCCTGATGCGAGGATCTGGGATTTAAAGAGCCATGCATAGCTCTGAAGCGTATCCATACCTTCTTGCAGCCTTGCACCGCCGGAATCATTTAAACCCACAAAGGGAATTCCCATATCCTTTGCCATTGTTATGGCTTCGGAAAATTTTTTTCCATGATATTCCCCGAAAGTTCCCGCCATTGTGGTAAAATCCTCGGCAGCAGCCATGACCTGCCGTCCATCAACCTTACCAAAGGCGACAATAACAGCTTCTGCAGGAATTTCTTTTTTATCGAGCCCGAATGCCGTGGTTCTATGCTCAATAAAAAGACCTATTTCATTGTAATCTCCGTTATCAAAAAAATATTCCAGCCGCTCCCTTGCGGTGAGCTTTCCACTGTCATGCTGTTTTTTGATGGCTTTTTCGCCGCCCATATTCAATATTTTATTTCTTTTGTCTTGATATTCTTTATATATTGCTTCGTAACCTTTTTTTTCCTGCTTAACGCTCATCTCTTATAATCTCCTTAATACAACATTTTCTACCTGTATGTTCCTTCTATTATCATTTTAACCGGTTTAAAAATTTCCTTGTTGAATTTTTTTGAAAGCGAGTCAAGCCGCTTTACAAGATTTGCCGGTTCTATTTTTCGTGCAGCTGCCATGGGTCCTTCTTTTAAAGCGGAAGCATTCAGCATGGCTTTATCTATATCATCGATTTTACAAACCCCCATTTCAACCAACTTCAGTGCTTCGTTGATTTGAATGGCAGTAACATCCGCAGGATCAAATTTGTCTGTTGCTTTTGTGAGGTCTATCTCAGGCCTTCCATTGGACCAGTCAAAAAAACCTTTTCCGGTTTTTTTCCCGTAATTTCCAGCATTTACTTTTTCATCAAGTAATCTGTAAGGTTTATATTCCGGGTGTAGATTTTCGGCATAATATAATAAAACATGCCTGTGAACCTCAAGACCTACAAAATCGAGGAGCTCAAAGGGTCCCATGGGCATCCCTGTTTTTCTCATTACAGCCTCAATCTCTTCTGGGGTGGCAATTCCCTGATCAATGGTACAGCCTCGTAGAACATGGGTTGGCGCATTAACACGATTTACCAGAAACCCGGGAACATCTTTTTCTACCCGAACAGGGAGTTTGTTGATTTTCAGGCAAAAATCATAACCCGCCTTCATTGTCTCTTCCGATGTTTTTTTAGCCTTTATAACCTCCACAAGCTTCATGATCACCACAGGATTAAAAAAGTGGAGTCCCATGATTTTGTCAGGTCTTTTTGTAGCTGACGCAATATCTGTAATCGATATGGACGAAGTATTTGAGGCAAGGATGGTATGCTCAGGAGCGTACTCATCAATCTGTTTGAAAACTTCTTTTTTTAAATCGAGAACTTCAGGGATAACTTCGATTACCAGATCTGCGTTTTTTACAGCATCTTCCAAATCAACGCATGGTACAAGAAGTTCTGTTTTTATTTTTTTAAAATGATCTTCAGGAACTTTCCCCTTTTTTACCAGTTTTGCAAGACTTTCATTTATCCGTTTTGTTCCTTTTTGAACAAATTCATCCTTTATATCTCTTAAAATAACCTTATAGCCTGCAATAAGGGCAACTTCGGCGATGCCATGCCCCATATCTCCGGCACCTAAAACAGCAACTGTTTTAATATTGTCAGCAGTCATTATCTTTTCTCCGTGAATCTCAGGTATTTTTTTTAGCCTTATTTTCCTGTAAAATTAGGTTTTCTTTTTTCCAAAAATGCGTTTGCACCTTCTTTTTGATCTTCGGTTCCAAAACACATGGCAAAAAGTTCCTTTTCGCTTTCAAGCCCCACTGACAATGAAGTCTCTAGAGCTTTATTAACGGCAATTTTTCCCAATTTTAAAATTACAGGAGATTTGGTTTTTATTTTGTTTACGATTTTTTCAACTGTTGGCCTAAGTTCATTTCTGGGAACAACTTTATTCACAAGGCCAAGCCCAAGGGCTTCTTGTGCAGATAAAACCCCCCCTGTCATTATAAGTTCCTTTGCTTTTTTTTCTCCCACAAGGCGTGTCAATATCTGGCTGCCTCCGCCTCCTGGTATTATTCCCACATTTATTTCTGGTTGCCCGAATTTGGCATCTTCCGTGGCGATTATAATATCACAAGCCATGGCCAGTTCACATCCTCCGCCAAGGGCAAGACCGTTTACCATGGCCACCACAGGTTTGAGAACTTCTCGTATGGTCTGAACAGCCCTTTTTTCACCTTTGAACATATCAATGGCAGCAGCTGAGCTCATTGACGGAAACATGGTAATGTCCGCACCTGCACTAAAAGCCTTATCTCCTGCTCCTGTTATAACCATAACACGAACATTATCATCAAGCTTTGCCTTATTTACTGCATCTGTAAGTTCTTTTCGTACAGTATCGTTTTGGGCATTTAGTACTTCTGGCCTGTTTAATGTTATCCAGCCTACGTTTTCCTTTATTTCGTATGTGATAGTCTGATAATCCACGGCAGGCTCCTTTACTGAGTTTTGGTGTAACTATTCAGATTATACCTGTTGCGTGTCTTAAATCAGCGCAACTGAATAGTTAAGTTTTAGTTTTGTAAATTTAAGACCTCGATTATTCGGTAGTCAATATGAGAATAATGAGGTCTTAAGTTTTTGACTTAGGATTGGAAATTATATAAATTGAACAAAAATTGTGAAGGATTTTGGTTCATATACAAGGC
>CAZNFB010000281.1:0-3842 GCA_964572105.1 uncultured Desulfobacteraceae bacterium | reverse complement strand
GTTTTATGACATTTAAGTCCGGCAAATTTTATTTTAGCGAAAAATATGACTCCCTGCAAATTAACGATCTTTTGATCCGTGCCACTGTCCTTAATGAGACCATTGTTGACTTGCCAATTTTACCCGAATTGTCTTCTCGATTAGAGCCTGAAATTATGTATAGCTCGATTTCCGGGACTGCCGCGATAGAGGGCAATCCAATTACAAAAGAAGATGTCAAAAAGATTGCGGAAGGCCAGGATATTGAAGAATATACGAAAAAAGATAAGCAAGAAATTATTAATTTAATAAAAGCATACAGCTTGCTCTCTGACATAGATTCCACTAAAAATCCTTATATATTAACCGAGGAACTTGTTTGCGAGTTACATAAAATTATTACTGATCAAGTCCCGGGCGGGCATAACATTCCTGGTCAATACCGCAATGGGATTGTTTATGTTGGGGATAAAGCTCATGGTGGAATATATACCCCGCCCAAAATACTCAAAGATATAAAAAACTTAATGAAAGAGTTTGTTTTATGGATAAATAGTGATGAAATAATTAATATTGACCCGTTTATCAGAGCCTCTATCGCCCATTACCATTTTTGCACAATCCATCCTTTTTGGGATGGAAATGGCAGAACTGCAAGGTTACTTGAGGCAATAATTTTACAAGCTGCAAATATAAAATATATGCCAAAAGAGTTATCTAATTTTTACTATAAAAATGTTGACGATTATTACATTGCTTTTTCAAAAACCATTAAACTAAAAAAAGACATCACGCCATTTGTTCATTATTTTTTGAACGCTGCAGTAACCTCACTTACCAAAATTAAAAAATCAATAGTCTTCTTTATCCGCATTTTTACTCTAAGGGATTATTATACATCTCAAAATCAACAAAAAAATATTTCAAAAAGGCAATTTGATTTGGTGTTGTTATTGTTAGATTATCCTGCAACTTTTACGTTCAATATCAAAGAACTCTCCTCTACACCGCCATTTTCATTTCTTTACGACAGGGTAAGCACACAAACCGCAAGAAGAGATTTAGCAAAATTATCGAACATGAGATTAATCATTCTTAATGATAAAGGAAAATATTATCTTAACCTTCGTGTATTAGGGTAAATTGTCTGTCCAATGGTTGGGCATAAGGGGCTGGAAAAAGCTTGCCACAGCCTGTGATCAGGTTTACAGTAACTTTTTATATGAAAATGATAAATTGTGAATTATGATCAAATAATATCTAAATGAACTCAGGGTAAAAAATTTAATGAATAAAATACTCCTCGATTTTTTAATCTGTCCGGCCTGCCTTCCTCTGGAACTATCCCTTAAATCCTTTATTCTTAAATCAGATGGGGATGATATAATTTCCGGCCATCTTTATTGTGAAAAATGTGCCCGTAAATATCCAGTAAACAAAGGGATTGCTGTTTTGCTCCCCGATACCACGGCAGAGACAAGTTCAAGCCAGGACAGATATGAAGAAGAAAGGGTTGTATCTTCATATTTGTGGGCCCATTATTCAGATCTGTTTCATGACCATGATGCAAACAATGCTTATTCTGCCTGGTCTTCTCATTTTTCAAACACAGATGGAATCGCTCTTGATACAGGGAGCGCCGTGGGGAGGTTTACTTTTGAGCTGGGCAAAAAAAGTAATTTTGCCGTGGGTATTGACCGTTCTTACACCTTTGTAAAGCTGGCCAGAAAATTAGCTAAAAATGGATGTCTCGATTTTCCCCTTACCATGGAAGGTGATTTAACAGAAAAAAGGACGATTATCCTCCCTGACAAACTGAAAAATCAAAATGTCGAATTCATAGTTGCAGATGCCCTTGCGCTCCCTTTTTCGCGGGAAATATTTGCCCTGGTTTCATCCCTTAATCTCCTTGACAAGGTCCCAAAACCCCTTACCCATCTTCTGGAAATAAATCGTGTGGCCCATGGAGATAATGCCGGCTTTCTTTTATCAGACCCCTTTTCATGGTCCCTTGACAGTGCAAAAAAAAAAGACTGGCTTGGAGGAAAAAAAGAAGGAAAATATCAGGGGAACGGCTTGAAAAATGTCTGTTCCATTCTAACAGAAAAGAATGGCCATTTACGGCCCCCATGGAATTTGGTTAAAAAGGGGGTACAGCCATGGAAAATCAGGAACCACCAAAACCATTATGAAATGATAAGGAGCCAGTTTATTGTTGCATCACGCTGAAATATCACAAAACAATTCTTCCTTCCCGGTAATAGACGGGCATGTGGATCTTCTCTACCTGATGATGCAGAAATACAGCAATTTATCCTTTGCTGACCTGCCGGAGAATCACCTCTCCATCGAGAAACTAAAACAGGGAAATGTCCGTGTTATTATTTCTGCTTTTTATTGTGAAGATAGATTCAACGGTCCTGAAAAATCTGTTCCCCATCTTAAGACTCTTTTTTATTATGCAGAAAAGAATCTTAAGAGTATAAAACAGATCATAACTGCAGACGATTTAAACAGAGCATTTTTCACCCCCAATCATCTGGGGAGCATATCTCTTCTTGAAAATGGAGATTCCCTTATTGATATGACCCCGGAAGATGTGGCAAAAACAGGATTCGCTGCAGTGGGGCTGACCCATGCAGGAAAAAATCGTATAGCAGACGGTAATGGCGTAAAAAGCCCCAAAGGTTTAACCCGCGCCGGCCGCAACCTGATTAAGCTCCTCGAGAACCAGAAAATAATAATAGATACTGCACATCTTGCAGAACCAGGCTTTTGGGAATTGATCGATCTTTTTAACGGCCCTGTTATCGCTTCCCATACCGGTTTTAAAAAATTTTGTGACCTCCCCAGAAATCTTTCCGAAGATCAGATAAAGGTTCTGGTTGAAAAAAAAGCAGTTATAGGGATAACCGTTAATCCTGAGATGCTTGCCATGAATCAAAAAGCAGGTATAGATGATATTGTCTTCCAGATTGACTGGGCAGTTCAAAAATTCGGCATAGAAAACATAGGTATTGGTTCTGATTTTGGAGGCTTCGATATTGAAAATAACGGAATGGAGAATTCCGGACTCTTTGGAACCCTTGCGGAAAAACTTATAAGCAGGGGTTATTTAAAAAATGATGTCGCAGGGATAATGGGAACAAACTGGCACCGGTTTTATTTAAAAAATCTCCCATGAATCTTTGCCCTTTATAAAGCAGCCTGGTTTTCAATCGAACTGAAAGGCGGTGACACGGATTTATTGAACAAAGCAATTTTTAAAAATCTGGGTTGCGGGTATCGCCCGCCTTGGGTTTTTTGTTCCCAAATCCGCCCAAACATCATAACCTCTCCAATATACTAAGAGAATTATTGTTCTCCTTTTGTTCGTGGATCGAAATCATCCACGAACAGATTGCTTGCTATAGATGTTCAGATAATAAATTTTATAAATCCAGATAGCTCAGTTTATTGCTGAAATTCGGCCAGGTTCTGAAATTATTTATATAAATATCCGATGCTGGCCTTTACGTTGCCGCGCCCTTACCCCGGCCTTTTTTGATAATAACTGAATATGCCATGATATTAAATTATAATAAAAAGTTGCATGCCGCTTCACCATCTTCCAGTGCATCTAAAATTTCATCAACTATATCTTCACTTTCCACCTTGCCGTACCAGTAATTTTCCGGATATATCACCATAAGCGGGCCATTGTCACACTGTTTCATACAACCGGTGCTTGTCAGCAATGCGTCCATGCCCCTGTCTAATATTTCATTTTCAATATATGGGAGCAAATCTGTTGATCCTTTTTTATTGCACATCCCTTTTATCTCGCCGGATGCTCTGAAACTTGAACAGACAAAAATATGATG
>CAZNFB010000280.1:1333-3843 GCA_964572105.1 uncultured Desulfobacteraceae bacterium | reverse complement strand
GCACTATTTATACTCATTTTTTTGGCACAATCTGGATAAAAAATCCCATATATGAAATATATTATTGAAAAGCTGAATATAATTTTGATTATTTTCTTTTTTACGGGTTGTGTTATAAATACACCATACCTTTCCATGGTTCAGAAACAGAAAAAGATAAGGGAGCCTTCTTTTACCTCCGACAGAAGATATTATTATTTCACCCAGGCTCAGTTGCAGAGCATAAGGGGAAATCTTGATGCAGCTGTGGATTATCTTCAACAAGCGATCATTTGTGACAATGAATCAATATTTTTAAAAAAAGAACTTCTCCTCCTTTACCTTAGGATGAATAAAGCAAATAAGGGATTAGAGGTTGTTAAAGGGATACTCCAGCAGGAGCCTGACAACGTTGCTGCCTTAATACTCCTTGGCAAACTGAATTACGATATGGGTAACCTGGAAAATGCAATAAACGCATATTCCAGGGTAATAGAGATAGATGCCGAACAAGAGGATATTTATTTATTCCTGGGTAATATATACCTCAAAAAAGGGGAGATTACAAAAGCTGAGACCCTATATAAAAAACTGGCTGAAAAGTTCCCTGAATCATATGCAGGGCATTTTTTTCTGGGGAAGATCTATGCTGATAAAGGAAATTTGAGCAAAGCAAAAAAAGAGTTTCAAAGGACCCTGGAAATTGAACCTGAACTGGAGATTCCACAATTCGAACTTGCCAAAATATTTATTCAAACAGGAGAAAAGAAAAAGGCGATAAACACATATAAAAATATTTTAGAAAAACAGCCTGACAACTCAAGGGCTTTAACTGAACTTGCCTATTATTATCACAGGATAAATCGAAAAAAAAATGCTGAAGAGCTTTTCATTAAACTTGGTAAAAAAAGTATAAAAGATATCTCTGTCATTAAAACAGTTTCCAGTATTTTTTTTAGTGAAAAAAATTACAATGGCGCATGTACAGTTTATGAAGGGATGTTAAAAGGTGCTCCCAACAGTGACAGTATTCATTATTCGGCTGGTTTATCATATGATTTAAACAAAAAATATAAAAAAGCATTATTACATTATAATAAGGTTAAACACGAATCTGATTTTTACGAAAAAACTGTTTTTAACATAGCTTTTATACATGGAAAGCTTGGTGAAATTGATCGTGCCATTGCTATACTTAAAAAAAACTTAAAAGAATTTCCCGACAGTATCCCGACAATTTTATATTTAAGCTCGTTTTATAATGAAGCCGGAGAGTTTGATAAATCAGTAACACTTCTGAAACAGAGTGTTGAAATAAACCCTGATTATGCAGAACTCCATTTCCGATTGGGGCTTGCCTATGACAAACTGGGTCTGAAAAATGATTGTATAAAAGCAATGCAATCCGTTGTAAGGCTAAATCCTCAACATGCGGAAGGATTAAATTATCTGGGTTATACATATGCAGATATGGGAGAAAATCTTGACAAAGCCGAAGAGCTCGTTAAAAAGGCCTTAAAATTAAGACCGGATGACGGGTATATTATGGACAGCCTTGGATGGGTATACTTTAAAAAAAAAATATATGAAAAAGCGCTGGAATATTTGATAAAAGCGGCTGAGTTGATTCCCGATGATCCGACCATACAGGAACATCTGGGAGATGCATACTCCCAAACTGGTGACAAAAAAAAGGCTCTTGAAGCATACAAAAATTCTCTTTTGAAAATCAATGACAACGAATCAGATATTCAGCAAAAAATATTGAATTTACAAAACAATATGTGATAATAATTTGTACCTGTTAATCTGTGCTGATTGTATACACGCTTCAGGTGTAACCTGAAGCTCTATATATCACCTGAATAATTTCATGTTTATTACTTCATCCCCATGGTTTTTTAAAAAAAATGGATCGTAAATTGTGCAGTTCGAATTTTATAGGGTTCAGATCCTTCTTAATTATAATAATATCCCTTTTTTACCTTGCCTCTTGCAGCAGCATTGCAAAAAAGCCTGCCAAAATATTTAAAGATCCAAAAGCCCTGGCTCTTCTTTCCGGTATTAAAAAAAAAAACAATAGTCTTGAAACATTTAAAGGGATTGGAAAAATAACCTTTGTAAATAAAAAAAGTTTTCAAACTGCCAGAATCGCATGGATATGTTCAGGTAATAAAAAACTGCGAATCGAAATTTTGAGCCCCGGAGGGCGCCCTGTCATCACCCTGGCTTGCAATGGGAAACAGATCTATTTTTTTTCACACGTTAAACAGCATTTATACAAAAAAAAAATATCTGACAAATTAATAAATAAATTCACTGGTATCCCCCTTGAGTTTACGGATATTATCCCTTTGCTGACAGGCCGTATACCCATAAAGGAACATTCTTTCCCTCTGCTGCATGAAAAAAAGGACTTAGATGAAGATATTCTGATTTTAAAAACAGCATCCGGCGAATTAGCTGAAAAAATTTTTCTTGATAAAAGTAGTGCAAATGTGCGTAAAATTGAAATTTTTAATTCAAAGGGT
>CAZNFB010000280.1:0-1233 GCA_964572105.1 uncultured Desulfobacteraceae bacterium | reverse complement strand
AAAAACAGATGAATCTTAATCAGCTCAAGCATACCCTGGACATGGAAGAATCGGAAAGGTTGTCTTCTTTCGCCACTTTAAGCATATCCGGTATACGTAAAAATTTAGAGACTCCTTTGCCAAAGGAATATCGTCAGACTTTTGCCAAAGATACCGACAGGATTCTCCATTCCCATGCCTATACCAGGTATATAGATAAAACACAGGTGTTCTATCTTATTAAAAATGACCATATTACCCACAGGGTACTCCATGTGCAGCTGGTTTCCAAAATCGGAAGGACAATTGGACGTTTTTTGAGATTAAACGAAGATCTTATTGAAGCCATAGCTCTAGGACATGACATAGGGCATACACCCTTTGGTCATGATGGGGAAAGATTCTTATCCCACCTCTGCCAGGCGCAGGGTATTGGAGACTTTCGTCACAGCGTTCAAAGCGTACAGTTTCTTGAAAAAGTGGAACGTAAAGGAAAAGGATGGAATCTGTCTCTTCAGACCCTTGATGGAATATTATGCCATGACGGCGAAATACATAATAGAAGACTTAAACCTTGCAATGGTAAGTCTTTTGAAATACATGAAAAAGAAATATTTCTTAAAAAAACCAGCCCCGAGGCAAAACTTATCCCCATGACACTCGAAGGATGTGTAATGAGGATGGCGGATACAATAAGTTATATAGGCCGTGATCTTGAAGATGCAATTCGTCTGAATATTATTAAACGGCATGAGATTCCCGGTGAAGTGGTTGATATTTTAGGGGATACAAACGGAACAATTGTGCACATGCTTGTAACAGATATTATAGAACAAAGTTTTGGAAAGGATTATATCGCCCTTAGTCACAAGGTATCAGATGCATTAAAAATGTTAAAAGATTTTAATATTAAAAGAATCTATTTAAACCCTGCCATAAAAAAGCATATAAATAGAATTAAAAAACTTTTTATCATACTGTTTGAAAAATATTTAAAGGATATTGAGCAGGAAAACAGATCTTCTGTTATTTTCAGCCAGTTTTTAAGGGATATGTCAAAAGAATATATTAATAACCATACCGCCGGAGAAAAAGTAAGGGATTTTATTGCAGGGATGACTGATCAGTATTTTTTACGGCAATCTCCTGAAGAATTGACAAAATATATGAAATAGATTTAAAACAGTATCCTAGGTAAAGACTACGATGGCCTTGTGCCGGATTTTAAAATCGGGTAATTACGGGTAATTATAT
>CAZNFB010000279.1:0-3844 GCA_964572105.1 uncultured Desulfobacteraceae bacterium | reverse complement strand
TAAGTTTTTTCATAAGTAATTTCTCCATTATAATAAAAAAAATACTTAAAACTTAACTAACCAGCTGCGCTGAAGGTTGAAGGAAAAAACCCGTCACCCCTTCAACTTTCTACCTTATACCTTCAACCTGCTCCAGCAGGGGCGAACCTTATGGTCGACCGATTATGGGCGAGCAGAAGATTCACCCCTGCCTAGCATCCTTCTTAACCAGTCTATCCAAAGCTGAAAACCCTGGCATGTTTTAGCCGACATTGGAAAAACAGGAATTTCATGTTTAATCCTTTTTATATTTTTCAATGTTTCATCCATTGTATAATCAAGGTGGGGTAAAAGGTCTGTTTTATTCAATAAAACAGCATCACAAACACGAAACATCAGGGGATACTTAACAGGCTTGTCTTCACCTTCTGTGACACTGAGCACCACAACTCTAAGATTTTCTCCCATATCAAATTCCGCAGGACATACAAGATTACCGATGTTTTCAATTATAAGCAGGTCAATGTTTTCAAGGTCCAATTCGGCTGCGGCCTTTTTTATAAACTGAGCGCCGATATGGCAATCACCGCCGAATTCATCCGTGTTTATCTGAACTGAAGGGGTGCCTGTGGCGGCAATCCGCAGGGCATCGTTTGCTGTACAAATATCTCCGACAATCACCGCAGCTTTTATTTCAGGTGTAATCATTGACAGGGTCTGTTCAAGAATGCTTGTCTTCCCCGATCCCGGAGAACTCATCATGTTAATAACAAAAACTTTTTTTTGAGAAAAGAGTCTCCTGTTCTCCATGGCAATTTCATTATTCGCATCAAGAACTTTTTTTACAACTTTTATTTCCACATCAATCCCTTTTACACAATAGAATGAGTTTGACCGCAGGCTGGGGTAGGGGCAGAATCTATTTCTGCCCTTATATCAAACAGGGCGGATATGGAATCCGCCCCTACGTTCGTGAATATAGTTTGGCATAATGACCAATTCATGCAATTGAATATTGTAGATGTCCTGATTGTATTTTGCAATTTTGATTTACCTTTATTTTCCATTGCGGTACGCCCTAAGTTGGGTTGCGGGCAAAGCCCGCCTTAGTACCTTAGCAATTATTTTCGTATTTTTTCTGGCAGAAAATTTTGAAACAAAATACGCAAAATTCTAAATATAAACTTAACTATCCGCAATCTCCATGGAAAAAATATCGAGTTCTCTTCCTGCGATAATATCAATCAAACCGCTCCCGCATTTTCCACAAATAAAAACCGGCTCAGGAACTATCCACTGAAAATCACATTCTCTGCATTTTGCTGTAACCGGCACCTCTTCGATGGATAGGTCAGCCCCTTCGAGCCGGGTGCCTGAAATCAAAATTTCAAAACAAAATTTTAAACTTTCGGGCACTATTGAAGAAAGTTTCCCAATTCTAAGGTTTATTTTTTCAATGGGCATATTCTTTAAATCATCAGGTATGGAATCAATAGCAATTTTGACTATATTAGCTGCAATGCCAAATTCATGCACTTTTAAAGTCTCTCCTGACCCGTAAAAAAAATAGGGTCTAACAAATTCTGGGAAGCTGCTCCCCTGACAACATATCCACTATTCTTCTCCCTCCGATTCCTGTTTTCATAACCACCTGTCCGGAAAAATCGGATACAACCTCTCCGATTATGGCAGCATCCTCTCCAAAAAGATCATTTTTAATTGATTTTAAAATTTCAGATGCAGCCTCGGGGGCAACCACTGCGATTAATTTTCCTTCATTTGCTATATATAAAGGGTCTAATCCAAGCATTTCACAAATACCGGCTACTTCTTTTTTTACAGGAATTTCTTTTTCATTGAAAAATATTCCTGTTTGGGACTTTAATGCTATCTCATTTAAGGCTGTTCCTGCTCCTCCCCTGGTGGGGTCCCTTAACACATGAATACTCCGGCCAAAGGGGAGGATATTTTTAACCATATTACACAGAGAAGCGGTGTCGCTTTTAATTTTTGTTTCAAACTCCATCCCTTCCCGACAAGTCAGCATGGCAATTCCATGATCCCCTATTGTTCCGCTCAATATAATTTTATCCCCAGGCTGGGCATTGCTGCATGAAACAGTTATATTTTCCGGCACAATTCCTATACCCGACGTGTTAATAAAAATTTTATCAACCCCACCTTTGGGAACAACCTTTGTGTCTCCGGTGATAATTTTAACATTTGCATTGTCAGCAGCTATCTTCATATCTTTTAATATTATTTTAAGCTTATCCATTGAAAAGCCTTCTTCAATGATTAAACCTGTGCTTATATACAAAGGTTCAGCGCCGCACATGGAGATATCGTTGACTGTTCCGTTTACAGCAAGGTCTCCTATGCTCCCCCCTGGAAAAAAAATCGGATCAGCCACAAAGGTATCTGTTGAAAAGGCAAATCGTGTACCGTTTATATCAAACACAGCACCGTCATCCAGTTTAGACAAATAAGGATTGTCAAAGATGGGAAGGAGAATATTTTTCACAAAATCATAGGAAGACCTTCCACCGCCGCCTAAATCACCAGAAATTTTATCTTTTTTCATGCAAAGTCCCTTTCAACAATTGCCATGATACCTAAAATATGCCCCGCAGGTCCCTTCCCCGGAAACCATACATGGTCCCACAGGATGAAGGGGGGTACAGGTATTTTTATAAAGAGGACAATCCTCAGGGGTTTTTACCCCTGTAATAATTTCACCACATATACATCCATTCTTTATTTCAATTTTTTCTATTTTTAATGAAAAAATTTTTGCTGCATCTCTATGTGCAAATTCATTTTTTATCCCCAGCCCACTGCCGGAAATCATCCCCAGACCCCGCCAGAGAGCATCTGTTGTTTCAAAAACCTGGTGCATAATTTTCTGGGCCCATCTGTTTCCGTTAAAAGATACAATTCTGCTATAACCATTTTCAAGCATGGGGGTACCTGATTCAATCTGCTTGACCAGTGCTGATATTCCCTGGAGAATATCCACCGGCTCAAATCCAGAAATTATAGATGGAATATGATATTGATTAAAAAAAGGGATATAAGCCTGTTCACCAATTATAGCGGACACATGTCCCGGCAACAGGAAACCGTCAATTTTTGTTTTTCCCATGTTCATAAGAGCAAAAAGTGCCGGCGGCATTAATTTATGCGCGGAAAAAACATAATAATTGTCAATCTTCAATTTTTCAGCCAAAAAAATGGTTGATGCAACTAAAGGAGCGGTAGTTTCAAAACCGACTCCTGCAAAAACAACTTTTTTTTCAGGATTTTTTTTTGCAATATCAAGGGCATCTGCAGGAGAGTAAATATAACGGATATCAAACCCGTTAGCTCCTTCTTCAGATAAAGAAGAATTGGTGCCAGGGACTCTGGCAAGATCGCCAAAAGCAGTCAAAATAACATTTTCCTGCCGTGCAAGAGTAATAAATGAATCTATTTCATGGGTTGAGGTTACGCATACAGGGCATCCCGGCCCGGATATTAATGAGACGGATTTTGGAAGAAGCCCCTTGATTCCATTTTTTAAAATAGAAACAGTATGGGTACCACACACTTCCATTAACCTGATTTTACGAAAAGAGGTGTTTTGAATTTTTTCCAATAAATTTTGGGAAATAGCAGGATCAGTATAATTGGATAAACAGGTATCAGGAGCAGAATACATTAGATTCCTGCAATTCCCGGAAGATCCCGGGGTAAATTTTTCAAAATCATTTATGAAAAATCCCATAATTTTTATATCAAGGGCTACGGTAAATAATAAGCAACTGATATCATTAAGGAACGAGGACGAAATAACTTGGTATTTTAAGCGTCGATCCATCCTGCC
>CAZNFB010000278.1:0-3857 GCA_964572105.1 uncultured Desulfobacteraceae bacterium | reverse complement strand
GGGCAATCTTTTTCATGACCGTCCTTATGCGTATGATCATGAATAGCACAAATAGCTTTTTCCATTGTGGGATATATATGATCGGTACGAATTTTTTCAAGGAGATGGGTCCGTTTAAACACTTTTAAGACTGATTCATTAACTCCGCTAAGGGAGATATCAAGGCCGCCACTTCTAACCCTGTCGATGATGAGGGCCAAAGCTTCTTCACCTGACGCATCAATGTCATTAATACCGTTTGCAACTATTAGTATATGTTCCAGTTTTTCCATTTTCAATCTGCGGTCTGCAATCTGATCTTCCAGATAACTTGCATTGGCAAAGAAAAGGGGAGCATCAAAACGAATTACTGCAATATGAGCACACTCCTTTAACCCAAAAGCCATGGCGTCACGCAGGGAATCATCACCATGTCTGGATAAGGATACAACTGTGGGACGCATACTTTTATATAAAAATACAGTAAGCGAAAGAGCAACACCAACCATAATACCCTTATCCAAATGGGGTGCAAAAGCAAGGGTGGACAGGAATGTAATAATAGAAATGGCTCCATCATACCACTGAGCTTTCCATGCATGGATAAATCCACTGGCATTTATTAATCCCAAAACAGCCATCATTATAACTGCAGCAAGAACAGCCTGGGGCAAATCATATAAAAGGGGCGTAAAAAATAAAAGCACAATAACCACAGTAAAACTTGTAAAGACACTCGACAGGCCGGAAACAGCTCCGGCCTGCAGATTCACCGCTGATCTTGAAAAAGAACCGGATGAAGGATAACTTTTCCCCATGGCGCCTAAAATATTTGCCAGACCCTGACCAATGAGTTCCTGATTTGGGTCTAAACGCTGACCTGTTTTTGCAGCCATTGCCTTGGCAATGGATATGGCTTCCATGAACCCCAATAGAGAAATGATTGCTGCATAGGGTAAGAGCTGAAGAATAATGTCCAGATTAATTTTTGGTACCGTAAGTGATGGTAATCCTTTTGGCACAACACCAACAACGCTCCCCCCCGATGTCATTAAGAGACTATCGGCCTGCAAAAGACTATTACCGACTTTTATTCTCCACATACGCCCATCATCAGTAATCCCATCAGGGATTTCGTCTTTTAAATAAAATACCAGCCCCTCTTCCTGATTACTCCCTTTAAATAAAAAGTGCCTGATCTGTTCCCTCAAGGTATGAATTTCGTGTTTTAAATCTTCAATTTTCACACTAATAATATCTGCTTGATGCTGAGCTACAAGTATGGCCATCTCATCGTGCCCGGCCTTGACCGATTCTAAATTCTTTTGAGCATTTGCCCGCAGATCACCAAGGGGTTCGGTTTCAGGTATCAATCGATTGAATTGGTTGATTATCTGTACTACTTCTGGTGAATCTATTTTTTTTATATTAACCCTGGCATCATGTTGAAACCCGGCAAACTTTGCAATTAAAATAGTTACAACAACAGCCACAAGAACATTGGGTATTTTTGGCATAAATCGCTTAAGGAGATACATAATGGCAAAGGCTAGAACGGCCATACAAAAGGTAGGCCAGTGTGTATAATGAAAAGCCGCCCTGCATATGGCAATAATTGTTTCATAATGATGTTCAGCCTTATCCACATATACACCAAATATTTTAGATAGTTGGGATGATGCGATAATTATTGCGGCAGCATTGGTAAAACCATTTACAACAGGATGGGAAAGAAAATTCACCACAAGACCAAGCTTCAATACTCCCAGGCTGAACTGAAAAATTCCAACAATAAGAGCAAGCATTATGGCATACGCAATATACCCTTCACTACCTGCCGTTGCCAGGGGTTCAAGAGATGCCGCAGTCATAAGGGAAACAACAGCAACCGGTCCTGTTGCCAGCTGACGACTGGATCCGAATAATGCAGCTATCAGGGGGGGAAGAAATGATGCATACAAGCCATAATACGGAGGCAGCCCTGCGAGCTGGGCATAAGCCATGGACTGGGGAATAAGCACAAGGGCCACTGTCAGCCCTGCGATAATATCAATTCGAAATTTTTCTAAATCATAGTCTTTAAACCAGTCAAGAAACGGGAAAAAAGTATTTAGCATAATTAATCACCTAATTAATTTAAAAGTAATAACCACTTATTTAAAAACAATAAAAAATTGTCTCTTCAGCAGCACCTGCAATTTTCAACAACTCAGACAGTAAAATCTCTTTAAAAAAATATTAAACTCAAATACTCGAGCTAGCTTAATTGTAACTTTTGATTTTAACCTTCTTAGATTACATGGTCAAGAAAAAATATAAAATGGAATAGAAATATCCCTCTTATCGATTGTTAAATTTTTTAAAACGTGACATTTATTATCATAAATTCAAATCAATGGTCTTTGACGAAATACAGGCCTTCATAAAAAAACAGAACAGATATAATTTAAAAAATGGGGAACTTAAAGTATGATTCTTCAAAGTGTAACAGGCCTTCTCTTTTTCATACTGGCGGCATGGTGCCTAAGTGAAAATCGAAGAAACTTTCCTGTAAAAATAGTTATAACCGGCATGATTCTTCAGCTTATCGTGGGAGCTGTAATGTTAAAGTCCCCCATGTTCAGAAATATTTTCATATCTTTAAATTATATTTTCTTTTCCCTGGAAGAATCAACCATGGCAGGCACCTCCCTGGTTTTTGGCTATCTTGGCGGTGCCCCCCTACCCTTTGATGAAAAGATTCCCGGCTCTGCTTTTGTTCTGGCTTTTAGATCATTTCCCATAGTTCTTGTAATGAGCGCATTATCCGCTCTCCTGTTTTACTGGAAAATTCTTCCCTATATTGTAAGAGCTTTTTCAAAAATTTTACAAAAAACCATGGGGATAGGCGGCGCAGAAGGGATGGGAGTAGCAGCAAACATGTTCATGGGAATGGTCGAAGCTCCCCTTTTAATTCGCCCCTATCTTGAAAAAATTACAAAAAGTGAGCTGTTTACAATCATGACATGCGGAATGGCTACAATTGCGGGGACTGTCATGGTTCTTTATGCTACCATCCTCGACAAAATTATCCCGGATATAATTGGACATATTCTCACAGCATCAATTATCAGTCTCCCTGCGGCCATAGTTGTTTCTAAAATTATGATACCTGAAACAGAGAAACCGACTTCAGGTGATATATCCTCTGCAAATATGAATTCGAGTTCCATGGATGCAATCACCAAAGGGACGATTCAAGGTATCGATCTTCTCATAAATATAATAGCCATGCTCATAGTACTTGTTGCAATTGTACATTTTGTAAATATGATGTTCAGCATACTTCCCGATATCAGCGGGAAACCTATAAGCCTCCAGCGTATTATGGGAATCTTAATGGCTCCGGTTGCATGGCTTATGGGAATACCCTGGAGTGAATCCCTGACTGCCGGTTCTCTTTTAGGCACAAAAACAATTCTTAACGAATTTATAGCCTTTATTCAGCTTAGCAATTTATCCACTGGACAACTGGGTGATAAAAGCCTTATAATAATAACTTATGCATTATGCGGTTTTGCCAACCCAGGGAGTCTCGGTATAATGATCGGAGGCATGGGAGCCATGGCTCCCAACAGACGTAATGAGATCATATCACTCGGCATCCGATCAATTATAGCAGGAACAATTTCAACCTGCATGACAGGCGCTGTAGTGAAAATCCTCTATTAATAATAAATAACAGCAGCTTAAAAAATTATAATTATTCAGTTATTTGATATGTGTAGCTTCAGCCACGTAATCGGCATAGCTTCTAAGTAACAAAAACAATAAAACTCCCCCTGCGCGCAAAATTCTAATCGAACACTACCGCAAAAATTTATCAGATATCAAAAAAA
>CAZNFB010000277.1:0-3876 GCA_964572105.1 uncultured Desulfobacteraceae bacterium | reverse complement strand
TTTTTTTTGGCTCCGGCTATGCCGGGTTAGAAGTAATTACCGCATCACCTTCCATATATATTACGATTGGTCTTCAAGTATAATCAAGGCATCAACTGCAACAGGTTTTCCCTTGCAAATAATAAGGGGATTAATATCTATCTGACTTATCTCTTCATTATCGAGACCTATTTGCCCCACTTTTATCAGAATTTCCGTTAGTATTTCTAAATCCACGGTTGACATCCCGCGAACTGCATCCAGAATTTTATGTCCCTTTATCTCTTTCATCATCTCCAGGGCATCTTTTTTTTCTATTGGAGCTATACGAAATGAAACATCTTTTAATATTTCAGTAAATACTCCTCCAAGGCCGAACATTATACATGGACCGAACTGGGGGTCACGATTCATACCCACCACCAGTTCCCGTTTCCCCTTTATCATCTCCTGAACCAGTATTGTTTTTGTATCTCCATTCATATTCGCCGCTATTTCCTGAAAGGAATTAACCGCCTCTTTTTCATCTCTTATATCGATACGGATAAGATCTTTTTCTGTTTTATGAGTAATTTCAGAGGAGCAGCCTTTTAAAACCAGAGGATAATTTATTGTTTCAATAGCCTTTGCCAGATCTTCCATTGAATCGACTATAATTTCATTTGTAACCGGTATATTGTAAAATGCAAGGACTTGTTTTGATTCATATTCTGTAAGTGCTGTTCTTCCTTCATGAAAAGCTTTTTTGATTATGTCCATTTTTTCCCCTATGATTGATGTTCCTATATTTTTTTTGATATTAGGTATTTTGCAAAAATTCATAATATGTGGCAGCGGTGCTAAGAGCTTTAGCGGCTCTGTCGGGGGTGGGAATGATAGGAACTTTCCCAGTTTTTTTCAATTTATTTTCAATGATTTGGATGTCAACATCATGTACCCAGCCTCCGTAGGGACAAAGTACTACAGCTTTATCCGGGAAAGCATCCGCTATTGCAGAGACAATTTCGGTCAGCAGCAGGGGGGTATTTTCGTTTTCCATCCATGCTGCAAGAAACAGGATAACCGAATCGATTGCAGGATTTTCCATAAAAGCAAGAATGGTATCTTTTAAAGATTCTTCTATCGATTTTTCTGAAGTAGAAATTATGGGCCATAGATCAAGGGGATTTCCCACATTAAACCAGTGGGGGGCGGCCTTTACAATTTTTTCCATTGTTTCCGAATGGGGCTCGGCAATATTCAGGCCGTATTTATTACAAGCATCCAGGGTATATATTCCCATTCCTCCACTATAGGAGGCAATGCCAACTCCCCTTCCTTTGATCGGGGGGGCATGGGAAAAAAGTTTAATCAGGTCAGACATTTCATCTATGGTATGGGCACGTATTAAACCGGTCTGTTTAAACAGGGCATCCCAGATTTCGTCTTTTCCTATAATTGAACCTGTGTGCGACTGGGCAGCCTTGGCAGATTGTTTGCTCCTTCCTGTTTTCAAAACAATTACAGGTTTTTTCTGAGCAACCCGTTTTGCAACTTGAAAAAATTTCCTCCCATTGTTAATCCCTTCAATATGAAGGGCTATAACCTTAACCTCTGGATCAGCTTCATAATATTCAAGGCAATCTGTAACGTCAACATCGCAGCCGTTTCCAAGATCAATCCCTTTTCCCAGCATGCGCAATTCATTTATAATCCCAAAGAAAATTCCGCTTTGAGATACGAGCCCCACGGGAATTTTTTCGAGTCCATACTGTTCTGCAAAAGAAAGGCTGAAGTTTAAAAATGCATTGGCAGTCCCCAGCGTGTTAGGCCCCAATACCCTTATGCCGGTTTTTTTTATAATGGCTGTTATATCGTTTTGCAGCTTTTTCCCCAAATCATCAGTCGCATCGTTAAATCCCTGGCCTACTATTATTGCGGCCTTGATTCCTTTGTCTGCACATTCCTGTAATATTTTTGGTGTTATTTTTCTTGAGGTAAATAATAGCGCCAGGTCTATTTCGTCTTCAATTTGGGCAACTTCAGGGTATGTCTTAACCCCCATAATTTCATCAGTATGGGGATTTACAGGATACAATTTTCCCTGAAAGCCCTGTTTTAACAAGGGAGCAATAATATTATACGAGTTAGGGTCTGTTTGTCTGGATATACCGAGTAAAGCAATAGATCTTGGTTCCAAAAACAATTTTATCTGTTCAACAATATCCATAACCGTCTCCTTGTAAAATTTATTTTAAGGCGATACTTTCTCAAACGAAAAAAATGGTATATGTTTTTAGCGTATTTTGTCAATAAATCAAATAAACGTTAAATGAATTTATTGACGCAAATCATTATTTGGCCTAACCTCTTATTCTCACAAGAGAAACGTTTTTTTAAAATCAAATTCCGCGGGAAGACGTAATGACTAAAGATATAATTCAAAACACCTTTAAATGGCTAAATATTACTCAATTTTTCGGCGCATTAAACGACAATCTTTATAAGCTGTCCATGGCCTTTTTTTTAATAGCAGCAAACCCGAATATTGCTCCCGACACGATAATGGCCTGTGTAGGTGCTGTATTTGTCCTTCCGTTTTTACTTTTTTCAGATGCTGCAGGTGCTCTGGCCGACAGAATCAGCAAGCAAACAATTATAGTTCGGTTAAAAATTCTGGAAATTATTTTTATGGGTTCAGGCCTGATTTTTTTTTATATGGAAAACTCCATAGGGCTTTACCTGGTTCTTTTTTCAATGTGCACCCAAAGCGCCTTTTTCGGGCCTGCCAAATATGGTATAATTCCTGAGTTGGTATCTGATCAGAAACTTTCCAAAGCAAACAGCTATCTTATTTCGGTTACTTTTATTTCCATTATTATTGGAACGCTTATGGCGTCACTCTTTGCGGGGGGACAAAACGGATTCGTCTATTGCGGCATGGTTTGTACCGTAGTAAGTCTGCTCGGTTTCAGTGCAAGCGTAAAGATATATAAAACACCCTCAAAAAAAGGGACAAGGGATGTGTCTATTTTCTTTTTTCTGGGGATATGGAAAACTATAAAATCAATCTCCGGAAACAGGGAGCTTTTGACAGCTGTTCTTATTTCATCCTATTTTTGGTTTGCAGCCGCCTTTGCCCAGATGAACCTTGTCCCCTATGGAATGGATTTGATGCATCTTACCTCTGAAAACAGTAATCTCGCAGGCTGTTTATATCTTTTTGCTGCATTTGGCGTAGGTTCCGGAGCACTTCTTGCCGGCTGGTTGTCAGGGTCTGAAGTTAAACTGGGGATTGTTCCTTTGGGCGCTTTTGGTTTAGCTGCTTCACTTATAGGGTTAAATTTTGCCGCTCATACTTTTACATGGGCAATGGTGCTGATATTCTTTTTTGGAATATCAGCAGGATTATTTATTCTACCTATTAATGCTTTTATTCAGTGGAAAACTCCGGAAAAGATACGCGGATCTGTTTTAGCGGCAACAAATTTTTTAAATTTTACAGGGATATTATGTGCAAGTCTGATGATAAAAATATTGCATGGGTTTAATCTATCTTCCGGAAAAGCATTTATGGTGGCCGGCAGCATCACTTTTATTTTTGCTCTGGGTTCAATGATTCTCCTTAAAAACTTTTTCATCACTTTTGTCAAGGGTGCCTTTGACAGAATTATTAAAACGCTGAAACGATAATTAGAAACGGAGATGAAATAAGTTGAACGAAGTAGATGGGCCAAAAGACAAGCTATTTCGTTCAACTTATAAAACTTTCATTCCTTAGATCATACCTGTTGTCTGTTTGCATTTTTTAAACAGCTGAATACCTATTGGAGTTGGTCATAACACCGGCTATCAGATGCCAAAGCTAAGGAACGAGGACGAAATAACTTGGTATTTTAAGCGTCGATCCATCCTGCC
>CAZNFB010000276.1:0-3908 GCA_964572105.1 uncultured Desulfobacteraceae bacterium | reverse complement strand
AAAAACGGGAATTTTAATTGTCGTTGCAGGGAAAAAATAATTGTCGTTGATCAGTTGTATGCTGTTTAAATGATTGCACAAATTTGGGTATGGCTGGGGTAGGGGCAGAATCCATTTCTGCCCTGTATCTTTGGCGGATATGGTACGGACAGGGCGGATATGCAATCCGCCCCTACGGACAGGGCGGATATGGAATCCGCCCCTACTGTTTTTAATATCACCTAATAATTTTGATCGGTTTTGGGTGCAAATGGTGATAAAATACAATCCCGGTTGGGAATAATCATATCTTTTCAACCGAATGGATCGGCGGTGGTGGATGTCCGAATTGTATTTTGCCGTTTTGATTTACCTTTGTTTTCCATTGCGACACGCTTTGACTTGGGTTGCGGGCAAAAACCGCCTTAGGATCGGAGATTAAATAAATTGGACAATGATTGCACAATTTTGAGTATGGCTGGGGTAGGGGCAGAATCCATTTCTGCCCTGTATCTTTGTCTCCCAAAACAATTCATAAAGCAATTTTTCATTGCATAATGCTATAGTTCATGATAGTATTGCTGCATTCAAGCTAACATTAATGGAGGTAACTATAATGGCAACAGCAGTAAGAATAACCGACGATTTGGTCCGAGACGCTAAAATATATAGTCAAATCGACAAACGATCGTTAACTGGCCAAATTGAACACTGGGCACGAATTGGCAAATGCTCTGAAGAAAATCCTGATTTAACCTATAGCCTGATAAAAGATATTCTTATTGGTCTTGCAGAGTTGGAACAAGGAGAATTTTCAGAGTATAAATTTGGATAATGCCAATGAAAATTTTACAGTCCCGGTCATTTGAACGGAAAATTAAAAAATTTGGCAAACAAGATAAAGTGACACTTGACAAGCAGATTCGAACAGTTGCCCAAAATCCTTCTATTGGTGAAAAAAAAAAGGGGGATCTTCGCGGAGTACACGTTCATAAATTTAAAATGAAAACCGTCCTGTATTTGCTTTCATATCGTTTTATGGGCAGTGATTTAGAATTAATAATGATTGGCCCACATCAAAATTACTATAGAGATTTAAAAAGTTACCTTAAAAAAAGATAAAAAGACGAACCAGAGGGTGAGCCAATTCATAGCGTTTGGGGCTATAATGCAGAAAATCTGAATATCTATAGTTCCCAGGCGTTGCCTGGGAGTGCATGCCTCAAAGCTGCGTTTTGCCATCTGTTGCAACAAAAAAAAGAATTTTTATAAAATTCTGGCATGGATTTTAATTCTTTGCTGCTGCAAAAATTCAGCGTATTTAATGAGAGGTGGATGTTATATTATGCAATAATGTTATTGCATAATATTTTAGTTGATTTTTTTTGATATAGCATGATATGTATATGCCATATATTTATAATGTTATTAAATTGATTTCAGTCAAATTTCAGTATAGGCTCTCAAAGGAAACAGGTTTAAAAAACGGTGGTTTTAAGAAAGATATTTTAGTTTTTTTCTGTGGCGGTCTTAAAGGTTTTAATTCCTTCCCTGGTTTTTTCATGTTTTTCATCAATTTCCCAGGCACAGATGGATAAACTTCCGGGTTTCAAACTTGCCATGGTCACAGGAATTGTTCTGGTGACTTTTCCGTGACTGACAATGTTGCGAGAATAGGTCTGGATCTTTTTTTCTCACTCATATAAAAATAGATTCCATGAAGCTTGGCCCTGGCTATTTAAAAAAATGCGGGGTGCCCCCTAAATATATTTTATAAAGAATATTTTATAAAGATTCAACCTGTTGGTTAAGTTCTTTAAAATTTCTCATTTGAACCACTTTTCAATGCTAATGGTTAATCATACATGGTGCAAAAATTCAAGGAGTCTGCAGCAAGGAGTATGCAGGTGAAAAAAATAGTGGGAGTTATCTTTTTATTTTTAGTTACAGGCATTTTTTTTCTCCCTTTTGCTGCAGCAGGAAGCAGCAGCTACGATCAGACTGCTGAAAAGGTTCTTGAATTTGCCGGCTCAAAAAAAACTCTGGACCAGACTGCCAAGACATTCGTTAATAATCAGCTTAGACGAAATTCTAACCTTAGCCCCTATAAAGAAATGATGCTGCAGTTTTTTGAAAAATATGTAGGTTTTGAGGCTCTTAAAAAAAATCTTGTTGTCAGCATGAAAAAAGAATTTACTGAAAAAGAGTTAAATGAAATCGTTGCTTTTTACGAAACCACTTCCGGCCGTAAAATGATTGAAAAGTTGCCATCTTTAATCCGAAAAGAACTTTCTTTTGGAGTTTCCGAAATTCAGAAGAATAAGAAAACATTAGAAAAAAAGATAACCGCAGAGGTCGAAAAAGCTAAAAAAGCAGCAGAATAACTATTGCCGAATGAAAATCAGAATCTTAAAGTCTATAGTTCGTTGCATAAATATTCAAAACGTACAACTCAAACCGTTCTTTGACAATTTGTTAAAAAAAAGCATGCATCCTTTTTAGTCATTATAGATTGTCAGATGATTAATTTCACAAGGCCAGAGGGAGGAAGGCGTATTGTAATACTCCGACGACCGATAACGCAGTGAAATTATTTATGTGACAATCTATAAAGGGGATGCATGGGTAAAAGAGCAGCTGCGCATATACCTTGTTGCTAAACCGGGGGTGACCCCGGGACAGAAAGTCACGGGCCCGCATTTTTTTGCGGACAGCCGGATTACCGGAGAATATTTAAGTATAAATAAACAATATTTTTTGTAAATGTGCATATAGCCAAACCATGGGTAATCATGGGACGGAAAGCTACAGATCCGTATTTACGGATGGCTGAGCTGCCTCCTGTGCCAAACCGGGAGTAATCCCGGGACGGAAAGTCACGGATCCGTATTTTGCGGATGGCCGGGCCGCCTGTATTAAGCAGACAAAAGGAGAAAACATGACAAAGTATATATTTATAGCGTTATTTTACGCTCTTGGACTTATTGCTGTTCCCCAGCCAGGGTATGCCAAACTTACTTTGCTGTCAGACAATGAGCTCTGTTCAGTTACTGCCCGGGCCGGTTTTTCGCATGTTCCGGCTGGTATCGTCCATGATCTTACTTCTGAAATCGATGTAGATACTTTTAGAAAAGATATTTTACCTGCGGGCGGTGTTAATATCGAAAACAAGGAAAATTTTAATTTTTTACCCCTTGTTTCCAGTATTGCATCCGGGAATCATGGCGTGATTGAATTTGATATCTCCTTTGAAAAAATGGTTGTCGATATTGATGACATATCCATTGGTATTGGGCAGGTAAAAGGGACAGGTTTAAGTCTGATAAACTTTGAAATCGGTAATTTGCATGTTGAAATGACAGGGAGTATGCATGTATCGGTTTATTAACCGGTGATCAGCAGCTCTTTTACCCTCCAATATCAAAAAAAAGCCTGTCATCAAAAAAGTTGCAAAAATTTAAGGGTGGGCTAAAAAGTTCCCGCCTGATTAAAAAAAAGGTTGCATTCTTTTATATATGTAGGTACATTATAACATCATAAAAACATTTGTAACTATTCAGTTAATATGTACGGCAAAATGCAAAGAGTGAGTATTGAGAATAAAGAAACTGTCTGTTTTTTTCAATATTTACAACCCATCACTCATCACTCATCACTCAGCTTGGTCAAAATAAAACCAGGCCCTAATTTTAAGAATTCTATACGTTGAATCGGGAATTTTTCACAATTGTAGTATCAGTTTGTGCTGACCGTGGTGAGCCCCTTTAACTGCTGCTTGTGAGTAATCCAATCCAAAGTATAAGCTTTAAAAATATAGACCGTCACATAAACAATTTGCCTTCGTTCCCAGGCAGAGCCTGGGAACGAGAAAATGTTTAGGAACGAGGACGAAATAACTTGGTATTTTAAGCGTCGATCCATCCTGCCTG
>CAZNFB010000275.1:0-3928 GCA_964572105.1 uncultured Desulfobacteraceae bacterium | reverse complement strand
TTATATAACAATCTATAAATCGAAAATACTGTTCAGGGAAAAATCAGACTTCATGGTATTCTGAATATACAAAAAGGTTAAATTAATATCAAGCATTCCACAATTTATTTACTTTTTTACCAATATATCAAAAAAAAATTAATTTATCAATTTTTTTAAATTTTTATCACCATGAAATTTAAGGCTTCCCGCAGTTTCCATGGCCAATTTTAGTTGACAAATGTTCAGTAACTTATATAGAATCATGAGTTAGTAGTCTAATCATGAAATCAATTTGCTAATCCTTAATTACGAAAGAGGGGAATATGGATTTTAGTTTTACAAAAGAACAGGAAAAATTTCGTCTGGATGTTAGGGGATTTCTGCAAAATGAAGAAAAAAAATCTTTATTAAAAAAAAGGAGCAATTATTTTCTTGAAGTATCAGACCAGACTTTTTCAAAAAAACTAGTTAAAAAGGGATGGATGTGTCTCACCTGGCCTAAAAAATATGGCGGAGCAGGTAAGTCGTATGTTGACAGGGCTGTTTTAATGGAAGAATTGCTTAAATTTAATGCTCCATTATTATATCATATGTTAGGTGAACGGCAAATAGGGCCTGCGTTATTGCATTACGGGAGTGACGATTTAAAAAATGAATTTCTCCCTAAAATCTCCAACGCTGACATTTCAATGTGCGTTGGAATCAGTGAACCTGATTCGGGCTCTGATGTGGGGTCAATCTCCACAACCGCGGTCAAAGACGGTGATTATTACATTATCAACGGCCAGAAAATATGGACCACAAATGCTCACAACGCTGACTATATATGGCTTGTGGTTAATACAGATCCTGATTTACCAAAGTACAAAAATCTATCTGAAATGATAGTAGATCTTAGATTACCCGGAGTCACTGTAACTCCAATCTATAATATGATAGGGGTTCACTGCTTTAATAATGTTTTTTTTGATAATGCCAGGGTTCATAAACGTTTCATGGTTGGAGAAGAGAACAGAGGCTTCTATAATATAATGTCCCAGGTCGATTATGAACGGGCCGGCCTGGAACGCCTGATGCAAAATTACCCTGTTTTGGAAAATCTGCGTCAGTTTGTTCAAAAAAATGATTCTTTATCAAAAGACTCACTAACAAGGGATGAAATGGCACAGCTCGAAATCGAATTTGAGGTGGGAAGACTCCTGTGCTACAGGGTTGCCTGGACCATTGACCAGGGAATTATTCCCAACAAAGAGGCTGCCATAAGTAAATGCTTCAGCACCCATTTTGAACAGGAACTTGGGGATATGGCAACCCAGATACTTGGTGAGTTCGGACAGGTCATGCCTGATTATCCGGAAGCTCCCTTTGAAGGTGATATTGCTGAATCATTTTTATGGAATCCTTCTTATACCATTCAGGGGGGAACAACCGAAGTACTTAAAGGGATCATTGCCACCCGTGGGTTAGGACTTTCGTTTAAATAAAAATCCTGCTTTATTTAAACACGATTCAAGTTTACCAAAAAGAATCCTGATCATAATAATGATCTATGATCAGGATTCTTTTTAGCTTTAGTAAGGTTAGAAACAGATGCTTAATAACAGTAAAATTTCAGTAGATAGCGGCTCCTTCTCATCGTTGGATTGTCAGTCGGACAAAAACGATAAATACAAATCCCATAAACTCTACAGGCTTTTTTATCCAAGATCCATTGCTGTGGTGGGGGCTTCAACGAACATTAACTATGGAGCAGGTTCATTTATATATGGGTTCAACAAGTTTAAATATTCTGAAATAGGAAACATATATCCTGTTAATCCAAAATATACAGGCCAGAAATTACATGGCCACACATGCTATGCATCGCTTAAGGATCTTCCGGAATCTCCGGATTATATTTTTTGCGGCCTCCCGGCTGCCAAGGCTCCGGATCTTCTCCAGCAGGCAATTGAGGTGAATGCCAAATTCCTAATGCTTTTCACTTCCGGTTTTGGTGAATTGGGAACTGCAACAGGAAAAGTCCTCCATGATGAAATTATTTCGATTTTAAATTCGGATGACAATAAAAATGGGAAGGGAGAGAAACGGCTGAGGATTATAGGCCCTAACTGCCTTGGGGTTTATAATCCAGCGGGAAGAATGGCTATTTTTCATGACCAGGTAAATCGTACAGATGGGACAGTCGGTGTAATCTCCCAGTCAGGAGGACAGATTGGGAGCCTCATAGATTATTTATCATATCGTAATATTTTCGTTAATAAGGGAATCTCCATGGGGAATATGCTTGATGTGCATATTTCCGAAATACTCGACTTTTATGGAGAAAACCCGGCCATAAAAGCAATTGTATGCTATATGGAAGGTTTGCCGGAAAATACCGGAAGATCTACTTTTGAAGTTATCAAAAAAGTAACAAAAAAAAAGCCTGTAATTATATGGAAAGCAGGGAGGATAAAAGAGTCCCTTGCAGCGGTCTCCTCACACACAGGAGCACTGGCTGGAAATAACAGAATCTTTTTATCAGCTATGGAGCAGGCAGGGGCTGTGACTGCAGATTCCCTTGAATCTGCATTTGATGCTGTATCTTCTCTTAGTCTTTATGCTGATCTCATCGATAAAAAAGCATCTGAAATTCAAAGTAACGAGCCTGGCAAAATTGATCAAAAATCCCCTGACCCCCTGAATTTTGAATTTAAAACAGCCATCGCAGTCACAGGAGGCGGTTTTTCTGTAACAATTATCGATACCTTTGGCCATAATGGAATTAAAAAAGCTGATTTCGATTCTTTAACAACAAAAGAATTGGCTAAAATTCTACCTGGTATTAACACATTTATCGTAAATCCCATTGATATGGGAGAAAAAGGCATGCTCCCTGATATATTCAAGAGGACTCTTGAGCTGTGCTTGTCAGATAAAAATGTGAACATTCTGGTTACCGCATTTGAAGTCGAAAAATATGCCGTATTTAAGGAATGGACCAATGATCCTGATTTGGACAAGAAGCATGCACGTATTATTAAGGAAGTTTCCCTGAAATATAATAAACCGATTATAATTATTGTTCCTGAAACAAATATAAGTAAAGAATCCCATGCTTTACGTCTTGAATTCAAAAAAATGCTCAGAGACATTAACCTCCCCAGCTTTCCGACTATAAAGCGGGCTGCCACTGCCACCCTGGCATTACAGCAGCAGATAAGAAATAGATTAATAAATGGTAAATCAGCCACTTTGCCCCACCAGACTATCCTGGAACCAAAGAGTATGCTGGAAGCAAAGAGTATAATAGATAAGGCCGGAGAAGAAAAACTCGAATCGATTTCTGAATATAACACAAAAAAGGTGCTGGCATGTTATGGGATTCCCGTTGCAGAGGAAAAACTGATTAAATCAGAAAAAGATTTAATCCCTGCTGTTTCAAATATAGGTTATCCCCTTGTAATAAAAGCCTGTTCACCGGAAATTCAGCACAAAACAGAACAGGGCCTGGTCATAACAGATATTAGAAATGAGATGGAAGCAAAAGCTGCCTGCAAAAAACTTGTCAGCGCAACAAAAGATGAAAAATGTGAAATTCTTGTTCAAAAGATGGTTAAGGGAAAAAGAGAACTTGTAATGGGCATGATCAACGATAATCAGTTTGGTCCATCTGTGATGCTGGGAGTCGGCGGAATATTTACAGAAGTATTTAATGATGTAACCTTCAGAATGGCTCCTCTGGATGAAAAAACAGCCTTTGAAATGCTCGATGACTTTAAAGCCAGTAATCTTTTAAACGGGGTTCGCGGCCTTAAACCGGCAGATAAAAATAAGCTGGCAGAGATGCTCATCGCCCTGGGAAAAATCGGAATGGAGAACAAATCCATTGCAGCAATCGATATCAACCCTGTAATTATCAGTGATGGGAGACCCGTGGCAGTGGACGCCCTGATTCAGATTAATC
>CAZNFB010000274.1:0-3934 GCA_964572105.1 uncultured Desulfobacteraceae bacterium | reverse complement strand
GTAGGAATATCAAGATATTCCTACGCTTTTGTAACGCAGTCAGGCAGGATGGATCAACGCTTAAAATACCAAGTTATTTCGTCCTCGTTCCTTAAGATAATGTACACAGTAGATGATACAAATGGATTGTCAGATAATTACCCGATTTTAAAATATTTTATCCCAATCATAATTGCTGAAATAGCTGCGGGTGTAATTCCGTCTATACGGGAAGTCTGACCTATTGAGCTTGGCCGGATGCGGGAAAGCTTCTCTTTAAGTTCGTTGGAAAGGCCGTGGACAGCATTAAAATCAAGGCTTTCGGGAATTTTCATTTTTTCCAGCTTTTTTAATTTTTTAATCTCCGTGAGCTGCCTTTTTATATAACCTTCATATTTAATCTCTGTTTCCACCTGGAGCGCAATCTCTTTACTTATGGAACATTCATTTTTTCCTAATTTTTCAACAACATCATAACCGAGCTCATTTCTTTTTAAAAGACTGTCGAGTAAAACTCCGTTATCTATCAGGGGCGTACCTTTATCGGATAGATAAACATTAACCTCCCTGGATGGTTTCACTATTATTTTTTTAACCCTTTTTATCTCTTTTGCTATCTGTTCTTTTTTTTCTTTTAAATCCTTTATTGTATAATCATCAATAAGGCCCATCCGGTGCCCGGTCTCCATTAATCTTAAGTCTGCATTATCCTCCCTGAGCATGAGACGATATTCCGCCCTGGAGGTAAACATCCTGTAGGGTTCCTTTGTTCCCCGTGTAACAAGATCGTCTATCATCACTCCCATATATGCCTGGGATCTATCTAAAATAAAAGAGGGCCTTTGTTGAACTGTGCAGGCAGCATTAATTCCAGCCCATATTCCCTGGGCAGCAGCCTCTTCATACCCTGAGGTTCCATTAATCTGGCCCGCCAGAAACAAACCGGAAACCGGTTTTGATTCAAGGGTCTGTTTAAGCTGCAGAGGATTCACATAATCATATTCTATGGCATATGCCGGTCTCATGATTTCCGCTTCTCCGAGGCCTTTTACAGACCTCACCAGCTTGATTTGAATTTCCATGGAAAAACTGTTTCCAAGACCACTTGCATATATCTCTTCCGTATCAATACCCTCAGGCTCAAGGATTACCTGGTGCCGGTCTTTATCAGGAAACCTGACCACCTTATCTTCCAGAGAAGGACAGTACCTGGCAGGGGTACCTTTGATCATTCCCCCGTGCAGGGCGCTATACTTGAGATTATTTTGCACTACCTTGTGGGTTATGCCGCTGGTATACCCGATATAGCTGGGGGCATCGGGTAAAATAAGTTTTTTCGTTGAAAAGGAGAATGGAACAGGTTCAGAGTCTGAATCCTGCTTTAAAAATTTTGTAAAATCTATACTCGACCTTTTAAGTCTGGGGGGGGTCCCGGTTTTCATTCTTCCAAGGACAAATCCAAGCTTTTTCAACTGCAGGGGGAGCTCGCAGGAGGCAAACTCACCGGCTCTCCCCGCTGTTATGGAAGTATTACCCATATGGACAAGACCACTTAAAAATGTCCCTGTTGCCAGAACAACAGCTTTTGTCTCATACCCAAAGCCTGTCTGATCTATTACCCCTTTGATTTTGCCGTCTTCCACCACAATCTGTTCAATCATCGCCTGCTTGAGATCAAGATTAGCCTGTTTTTCAAGGACAGACTTCATTGCCAGATGATAACCGGCTTTATCGTTTTGAGTTCTGGATGACCGTACAGCGGGCCCTTTTTTGGTATTTAAAAGCTTATACTGAATAGCTGTTTTGTCGGCGATTTTTGCCATTTCGCCACCCAGGGCATCTATCTCTTTTACAAGCTGCCCCTTTGCCATCCCCCCGATGGAGGGACTGCAGGGCATGGCTGCCACCTTGTCAAGATCAATGGCGAATAATAAAGAAGAACACCCCATCCTTGCACAGGCAAGGGCCGCTTCGCAGCCGGCATGCCCTGCGCCAATAATTATAATATCATATTTTTTTTGCATAAACCCCATAAGAAATTTGCCTTTATTTTGATTAAAGTATAATATAATTTCAAAACTTTAAGGTCAAGTGTGGAACAATGAATAACAGATATAATGATTTAAATTCCTATTTCAGAAAAGCTTTTGGATGCAGGGTGCAGAAAATTTCCATTGATGCAGGATTTTCATGCCCCAACAGAGACGGCTCAATTTCGACTGACGGATGTATATTCTGCAATCAAAAAGGCTCCGGCACAGGAGCGTATGCAAAAGGATTGACCATATCAGAGCAGATACAAAATGGTCAAAAATTTATTGCAAGGCGATATAAGGCTAAAAAATTTCTGGCTTATTTTCAGGCCTTTTCCAATACCTATGCTCCCTGCAGCCACCTGAAAAAAATATATGATGAAGCTTTGCAACAAGATAAAATAGTGGGGCTTTCCCTGGGGACAAGACCCGACTGTGTTGATGAATCTGTCTTGAACCTTCTCCAGGAATATGCCAGGGACTATCTTATATGGATAGAGTATGGTCTCCAGTCTGTTCATAATGAAACCCTGTTAAAAATAAACAGGGGGCACGATTTTAAAGCCTTTGTAAAAGCGGTGGAGGCAACAAAAAACAGGGGGATTAAAATCTGCGCCCATGTTATTTTAGGGCTTCCCGGCGAAAACAGAGATCATATGCTTAAAACCGCTGAGATAATATCTAAAATAGGAATAGACGGAATTAAAATTCACCTTTTATATGTAATAAAAGGGACAAAATTAGAAACTCTTTATAATTCAGGAAAGTATAAATGTCTTGGCCCGGAGGAATACGCAACCATTGTCTGTGATTTTCTTGAAATTATACCACGCAGCATAGTAATCCAACGTCTCACAGGTGATCCCCACCCCGACGAGCTGGTGGCTCCGGCATGGTCCCTTGATAGAAACAGCACATTTAAACTTATTAACGAAATCCTGGAAAAAAGGGATTCCTGGCAAGGAAAATTTACGCCATGAAAATATTACTGACAAATGATGATGGAATATGGGCAAAAGGGCTTTTGGCACTTTACAACAGATTCAGGGAAAATCATGATGTAACTGTGGTTGCTCCTGACAGGGAAAGGAGCGCAGTGGGCCACGCAATTACTTTAAAAACCCCCCTGCGTGTTGCAAAAGTTTCTTTAAACAATGGGGATAAAGGATATGCCGTCAACGGAACCCCGGCGGACTGTATAAAGCTGAGTATTATGGAACTGCTGGATTCAAAACCTGATATGATTATTTCAGGAATAAATCCAGGCGCCAATGTGGGAATAAATGTTCATTATTCAGGGACAGTTGCGGCGGCAAGGGAAGCAGCATTATACGATATACCTTCTTTAGCGGTTTCCATAGACGGCTTTAAAACCAAGCATTATACAGAGGCTGCTTTTTTTACGGAAACCCTCTCTGCGAAAATAATGGAGCATGGGCTCCCCCCAAAGACTTTCCTCAATGTTAATATACCCGACATGCCCGCAGAACAAACCGCAGGGGTTATAATAGGAAAACAATCCCTTTTGCCCCTTGACGAGGCCTTTGAAAAAAGAAACGATCCCAGGGATTATCCCTATTTCTGGCATTCCTGTGAGTTGCCAAAAATTAACAATGACCTGGATGTTGACCAGTCAATAATTTCCAACAATTATATTTCCATAACCCCCATCAGGTGTGATACAACAGCGCACGGATTTATTGAAGAGTTAAAAGGTTGGAATATTTAATTTTTTCGTAGCTTTTAAGTAACAAGCTAAGCAGATTGGGTTTCAATTAATTGTAATCCAAAAGTTTTTGCTTATTCTTTAACGAACCCTTAGGTCGGGGCCGATTTTAGTAAACAGAGTGCGTACGGTTGAAGGATTGATACCGTCCACGCGTGTCAGATCGGTTCCTAACACCCTGAACATTTCACCTTGA
>CAZNFB010000273.1:0-3974 GCA_964572105.1 uncultured Desulfobacteraceae bacterium | reverse complement strand
AGGTTTTATAGGGTTTTGCTACTGTAGAGGCAAACTCCTACAAAATTAAATCCAATTTGGCCCAGATATCAGTCAATAATGGTATTTACAACATCGGCCTGATAAAAAAAACGTGAAACTTCAGTTAATAAATACAAGCATCTAATATGGACAGGACTTCTGACAACAGCTCATCATTCCGATTTTCGATACGTTTAACGCGACGGGCATGAAAATCAACTGATTTTACTTGTTCAACCATGATGAAGCCTGTCAGTTTGCTTATTTTTGGAATAGGCACATGGAAGGGGAATCTGCGATCTGTATTTGTAATGGGGCATACAATAACTAATCCTGTACTACGATTAAACAGGTCCTTACTAACAACTAAAGCGGGACGACGACCTTTCTGCTCGTGACCGACTTGCGGATCAAATGTAATTATGATTATATCACCTTGTTTGGGAATATAAACAGCCATCTACCACGCCTCATTGCCGACCGGTTTTCCCCAATCAACTTCTTTAGCTTGATAGTCTTTAGGAATACGTGCCACAAGTTTCTTGAGGTTATGTTGCCCTCGTTTTTTTTTAATTGGAGTGATGATTATAGCATCATCTTGTACCTCAATATTTATATCATCGCCGACATCAATTTGTACATCCGCAAGCAATGCCTTTGTAAGACGAAGACCTTGACTGTTTCCCCATTTTTGAACTTTTCCAAGCATATTATACCTCCTAATGTATATCCTAAGTATAGCCACAATATAATTGATGGTCAAGGATATTTTTAGGCTAACGCCAAAATGAGCTGCCACAAAAGCCGCCTAAGTTTTTGAATTCACGTTTATTATGGGTGACTAAAGTCAGATTATTTAAGACTGCGATACTTGCTATTTGTAAATCATACGGTCCAATAGGAGTTCCTTTTTTTTCTAAATCAGCACGAATTTTTGGGCCAAAATTTTCTTGATTTTTATGACAGGTTTCAGAAGTAAGGTACTAAAACGTATACCCCAATACAAAATGGAATCTGCCCCGATCTTCATAATCTTTTCTGTCCAGTTTATATCCATATATCACCCCCAGAGATCCGGCGGGGGTGATGTAATGCATGCCAAGCCCAGTTGAAGATCGAAAACGGTGGGAGCCTGAATAATCATGGGTATTTTGCAGACTTCCTGTATCGTAAAACATGGTAATTTCAAAATTCAATCCAAGATAAATCCGCGCTTCAATACTGCCGAGGAGTTCAGTTCGTCCTCCAACGGCATTTCCGGCAGAATCGAACACGAGCATATTCTCATCAAACCCGCGCACATCCGATGCCCCCCCAAGAAAAAAAAGCTGCCCATCGGGAACGACATCAACCTTTCCAAAAGAATCAACAAAACCGGCACGTCCGCGCAGACCAAAGGTAAGATTGCTAAAAAGAGTGTAAAATTTTCTGACTTCAAAACGGTATTTAAAAAAATTATCCAAAGAATTATCAATCCCTCTGGAAATATCCAGGGACAACGATGAGTATATCCCTTTTTTGGGACGAAAAAATGAATCAGTGGAGTTATATGTAAGAAGGGAGCGTGTAACCAAAATACTCCTTGGCTTAAATTCCCTTTTTTCTTCCGAGGACAAAAGAATTCCTGTACGCTGAAACTGCTTCTGACGTTCGTAATTTAAGGCAAGCTTTGCCCTGTAATTTTTAAAAAAAGAATGGGAAAAGCCAAGTGATCCTGCAAAGGTTCTTGTCCCAAAGTCCTTATTAAGCTCCTCTTGTTCTTCAAATGAAATTTTTAATGTGGATGAAACAGGGAAAAGAAAAAGCCTTGGTTCTCTTATAGCCACGTCGCTCCTGTAACCGATCTCGCTTAATTCAAACGATGTCCAGACCTCCTTGTTCAGACCAAAAAGATTACGGCACCCCAATCTGGTGTGACCATAAGATAATCTTTTGGTATCATATCCCCCCTTAACCCGGATGTAATAGGGCTTTTTTTCTTCCACCTCCACAAGCATATTCACATTCTCTTTTTTTTCAGCCAGACCAGGAAGCTTAAACCGTACAGAATCAAAAGTATTAATATTTCTGATATTTTGCTGCGACGCAAGAATCTTCGACAGGGAAAATGCCTCCCCGGGATTAAGCTCAACCCCGTATTTTATAACCCGCTCTTTTGTCAGGAGGTTCCCCTTGCAAAAAACCTCCCCCATACTGACAAAGGGTCCCTGGGTAATTTCATAGATTACATCTGCCAGGGCACCTGTTTTATCCATGGTCACCCTCCCCTTTACTTTTGCGTGGGGATAACCTTTTTCTGAAAGGAGAACCGAAATAAGGTTTTCATCACTTAACATCATATATCTGCGAAAGGGATCATTTTTTTTCAGAGCCACAGCCGACAGCCCCTCCTCCTCAACCCGGCAAGTGCTGCACTTTATGCGGACTGAGGAGACCACAACTTTCCCCTCCTCTTTAATATTCAACGCAACATTAACAAATCTTTTCCTGTTTTTTGCATCCTCCCGCCAGGTTAAATGATGGGCAACACGGGCAGAAGTATAACCCTTTTTAAGGTATAATGAGGTGATTGCCCCCAGATCTTCCTCCAGAATTTCATTATCCAGCAGTCCTTTTGAAAAAAAACCGGGCATTTTCATTAACATCTGTTCCTTAATTTCTTCAGCTTCAACCCTGTGATTTCCCATGATGGTAATGGAATCCAGAATATATTCAGCCCCTTCGTCAATTGTAAAACGGATCTGACGCAGATTTTTTCCGGCCCCCTCCTTTATTACAACCTTAGATGCCACTCGAATATCCAAAAATCCTTTTTTCAAATAACGCTGTTTTATTTTGCGTATACTTTTCCGTAATCCAAGCCCCCCCGGATTTCCCTCCTTAAAAAGAACAACCTCTTTTTTAAGAGTAAAATCCATAAATTCTCTGTTGCCCTTAAAAAGAATCTGATATTTTGGGCCCTCATCAATAATAATAAAGAGGTAAACATGACCTGTTTTACTATTTTTTTCCACTTTCGAATTTACTCTGACTTCAAAATACCCCTTATGCCTGTAGAGCATTAAAAGTTTGTCGAGATCTTTTTTAAATTTCTTTTCCCTAAAACGCTTTATTTCACCAAAAAGCAATGAAGATCTCCAGGCACTGGATCCCACCTTAAGACGCTGGTCTGAAAAAACCCTGTTCCCTGAAATTCTTAAACTTCTTATGCGATAAAAAGACCCCTTATCAATATTAACAACCATGTTTACCCATCCGCAAATGGAGTCTTTAGCAGCTGAAATATTTACTTTGGGCGAAATATACCCCTGCTCCCTGAACAATTCTGCTATGAAATTTTCATCTGCCACAGCCTGTTTTTTACTAAAACCGCCACCTGCAAAAAGCTTCATAACAGCCATAATTTCCCGTTTTAAAAGAGGAAACCCCCCCACGATTTTAATATTCTTAATCAAGGGAAAAGGTGTAAGATGAAAAGAGATGCTACCCTTATGGTCTTTGAAGAGAGGTCCGGTAATTTTAATTTTTTCAAAAAAATGTGATTTTTTCAACGCAGCAACAGATTCATAAAGACTCTTATCTGAAAAAGGCTCTCCCTGCCGGATAAAAATCATAGTCTGTGCAATACCTGCCCAGTCGATTTCATTTCCACCCCCCCCTTTTATTTTGATTTCAACGCTGCAAATAATCTGTTCATCATGATTCCCGTATCCGGAAAACCCCTTCACGGGAAAAATAAATACCATGCAAAAACAAAAAATAAGAAACATCTGCCGAATCTGCTTCTTGTCCATATTTAACAATTAACCTTTTATGCAAAAAAAATAACTCTTCAGCGTCGCTGATTTAAAATAGGCAGCAGGTATGATCTGATTAAAACTTTGAAATTGTTTGAACGGATTAGAGAGCGTTAAGAAAGAATCCATCAGGGCTGAACTTAGGAACGGGGACGAAATAAGTTCGCAATTTTAAGT
>CAZNFB010000272.1:0-3979 GCA_964572105.1 uncultured Desulfobacteraceae bacterium | reverse complement strand
CCTAAAAACAGCTTAAAACTACCATTTTGAAATTAAAAACACCACTTTAAAAAAATACCAGGAGCAAACAGACATTTTATATCAGAAGATCCTGGCATTCTCCTAAAAAAAAATTTCTATTGAAATTCTCGAAGATAAAACATATTTAAAAGGGTATGGGAAGTGAATCCTCTTGCAAAAAAAGAGATGAAACCCTGTGAGAGCAAAATTCACGGTGAAAGTTATTACCCATAAATTGTCAGACAATATATAAAATTAAATTTATTGGGAGGAGCTATGGCATTGGTTCAAATAGAAAATGTCTCTAAAACATATCAGATGGGGGAAGTTGAGGTCAAAGCCCTGGAGGATGTTTCTATTTCCATTGAAGAGGCATCTTTTGTTTCCTTTGTCGGTCCTTCAGGAAGCGGCAAAACTACAATATTAAACCTGATCGGCTGCCTGGACAAGCCGACTGCGGGAGATGTTTTTGTTGCCGGAGAACATGTTAATCTTTTAAACCGTAAGCAAAGCGCCGCTTTCCGAGGTTCTGTGCTCGGTTTTATTTTTCAGTCCTTTAATCTTTTTCCTGTTCTGACTGCCTATGAAAATGTCGAATACCCCCTTGTGATGATAAAAAATATATCACAATCAATGAGAAGCAAAGCTGTCCAAAAGGTTTTAAAAGCTGTCGGTATTATGGAGCAGAAAGACAAATTTCCGGCTCAGCTCTCAGGTGGACAAAAGCAGCGTGTAGCCGTAGCCCGTGCCCTTGTAACTCAGCCAAAACTCGTGCTGGCAGATGAACCCACGGCAAATCTTGACAAAAAATCTGCCGTAAATGTCATTCAACTTATGCGCTCCATGCGAGATGAGTTTGGAACCACTTTCATCTTCTCAACCCATGATCCTAAAATCATGAAGGAAGCAGAGGTTATTTTCACACTTGAGGATGGTATGCTTTTGCCTGGGGAGGAGAATAAATGAATCAAATATTTAAAATGGCAATCCGCAACCTGATGCGATACAAAAGAAGAACCCTTCTCACAGCCCTGTTGATCACCATGGGTATATTAATGGTTATTCTCTTTTCCGGTCTTGCTGGTTCGTTTACAAAAATGATGATTGGTCATATTACCGATTCTAACCTGGCACAAATGCAGATACACAAAAAAGGCTATATTTCCTCCATCGACTCAATGCCCTTGAATTTGAATCTAAGCCAGGCAGAATACAACACAATCGAAAAAATCTTACAGAACAATCCCGAGGTAGAAGCCTATGCCCCAAGAATAAAGTTCAGCGCCATGTTGAGTAACTATGCCGAGACTACTAATATCCGCCTTAATGCTGTTGATCCTGAAAAAGAGACAATGGTCTGCCCTGATGTTGAAAACCGCATGGTATTTAAGGATAATGCCAGGGAAAAAATTTTTGTTAAACCAGGAGAAATCATTATCCCGAAAAATATGGCCAAAGGAATGAAAATTAAAGTGGGAGGCCCAGTGGTAATTGTGGCTCAAAACAGGGATGGCTCCATAAACGGCCTGAATTTTATAGTAGCCGCAATTATTGACTCTGTGCTTGGCCCCCAGGGCAAGGAAGGCTATATCCATATTAATGATGCTCGAACCTTGCTGCGCATGGAAAAATCGGAAGTAACGGAAATTGCCGTCCGTATCAAAAAATTCGACAAGTTAAGCCCTGTGTACGCAGAATTGAAATCTTCTCTGTTAAAATTCAAAAATAAAAAGGCCGGACCGATATTTGAAATTCATACATGGGAAAAGCTATCCCCCTTTGTCAATATAGCAAAGATGATAAATTTAATGACCATTTCCATGAAACTAATTATGATCATTATCGTTCTTATCAGCATTTTAAATATAATGATGATGTCGGTCTATGAAAGAGTTAGCGAAATCGGAACAATGATCGCCCTGGGCACAAGCCCTGGTAAAATTATGGGGCTTTTTATTTCCGAAGGATTTTTTCTTGGCCTGATAAGTGCTGTTGCCGGAAATGTCATCGGCATTGCAGGGCTTTATCTTTTAAATATTTTTAAGATCAGGTTTTCTTTCAGCCGAATGGACAACCTGTTATTATCGCCTGCAATCAACATTAATGAGCTGTTCTGGTTAACAGCAATTGTGCTCCTTGTCTCTGTTTTTGCCACTTTACAGCCGGCATACAAAGCGTCAAAAATGGAACCGGTCGATGCATTAAGACATGTATAAAAGTGAGGCGCTGTATGAAAAAAAGAATTTTTATTATAATTATTTTTTGCCTTGTAACTGTTGTTCCACCAACCTTTGCCATGGACGGCAATGATCTGCTGAAACAGGTTGACCGGAACCTCAACCCGGAAGATTTTGAGATGTACAAGAAGCTTATCAACATTGAACCCGACGGTTCCAAAAAAGAGTTTGTCATGTATTCAGTGAAAAAAGGGATGGAGAGTGTTGCGTCAATATTTTTATCTCCTGCAAGTGAAAAAGGACGTTCTATACTGCGGGTTGGCGATAATATGTGGCTTTACATTCCAAACGTCGGCAAACCAATTCGCGTAACCAGCCTTCAGTCGGTAACAGGCGGAGTTTTCAATAATTCAGATATCCTTAGAATCGATTACAGTGCTGAGTACAACTGCGACAAACTGGAAAAAACAGATGATAAATACATCCTTTTTTTAAAGGCAAAAACAACGGCTGTCGCCTATGACAGACTCAAAATGTGGGTGGATAATAAAAGGCATGTTCCAACCATGATTGAATGCTTTGCTGCATCCTCAATGCTGATCAAGACCCTTTATTTCAAGGACATCAAGGATTTTGGAGATGGTATTATACGCCCTGCTGTGATCGAGACAAACAGCCCTTTATACAAAGGGTATAAATCAATTTTCATATTTGCGAAGATAAAAAAAAAGACTTTGCCGGACGAGGTCTTCACCCTAAACTATATGTCAAGAATTGACGGTTTGCGATAGGGATATGGTTAAACAGATTGTTATTATCCTGCTTTATCTGCTTGCATATTTCCTCCCCCTTGATACGTCCGCCGGCGAATATGATTTTGAAATACCCGATACCAAAGACAAGCCCTGTCATATCGGCGGAAACATCGAAGCTGTTTATACAATATACAGGCTGAACAAAGATTCGGCGCTTTATTCTCAAAAGTTTTATAACCGCAAAGAAGGCTCCTCTGTTGACTCATACGATATTACTTTACAACTGGAAGGGGATTACAAAAAAGATTCAGCAAGGCTCTATATAAAAACAGACACCAGTCTGACAAAAAATTATCTTGGGTGGGATGATAAAACAGAATTATACGAAGGCGTTATTTCCTTTGAGGCCACACCTTCTTTTACTGTTGAAGCCGGAAAAAAGGTAATAAAATGGGGCAAAGGTTATGCGTGGAATCCCGCGGCCTTTACAAGCAGGCCAAAGGACCCGGATGATCCCGAAGTATCACTTGAGGGTTATTCAATAATATCCATTGATTATATTAAGAGCCTTTCAGGGCGCATCAAAACCATCGCTTTCACACCTGTAATCATTCCTGTTTATAATGATTTTAACAGCAGTTTTGGAAAAAAAGACCATCTGAATTTTGCAGGAAAGCTATACTTCCTAACATATGATACTGATATAGATATTATGTTTCTTTCGGGAAAAAGTATTCAGGACAGGATCGGGGTCGATTTTTCAAGAAATTTTACAACTAATTTTGAACTGCATGGCGAAGCAGCATTTATTAATAATTTTGATAAAAAATATATAGACAGTAATGGCAACTTGCACACAAGGCAATATAACGCTGCAAGTTATCTTCTTGGGATTCGTTATTTAAACAGATATGACACAACATTTATTGCCGAGATATACAAAAACGGCACAGGATTCACTAAAAAGGAGATATGCGGGTATTACAATTATATTCAAAAAGGATATGATTCTTACCAAACAACAGACACGGGAAACAGTCTGAAAAA
>CAZNFB010000271.1:1771-3983 GCA_964572105.1 uncultured Desulfobacteraceae bacterium | reverse complement strand
AATACGCTACAAAAACAATTAAACTCCCCTCCCGCAAGATTCTAACCGGACACTGCTGGATGGGACTAAATAATCGTGATTTTTTAATAATGACAATAAGAATAATAAGCGGAACTTTAAAAGGAAAAAAGTTATTATCCCCCGACAGCAATACCACACGGCCGACCTCGAACCGTTTGCGGGAAGCCATCTTTAATATTCTCAGGCTTCATATACAAGATGCTGATATCCTGGATCTTTTTGCAGGAACAGGGGCAATGGGGATTGAAGCCCTCAGCAGAGGCGGCAAATATGCCATATTCATGGAAAAAGACAGGGAGGCCGCCATGGTAATAGATAAAAATATCAAACGTTGCAGCCTTGAGGAAAAATCCGCAATTATCAAACGGAATGTTCTTTCTGGCATGGGTTTTATAAAATCCTTGAAAGATTCCTTTGATCTTATCTTCATGGACCCTCCATACAACATGGAACTTATAAAACCGGCATTACAGAATCTGTGTAAAAATTCCCTGTTAAAAAAAGAAGGTTTCATTGTCATAGAACACTCACCCATGGAACCTGTTCCCCAGGGAATTAAAGGATTAAGACTTTTCGACCAAAGAAAATACGGAAGCACCATGGTATCTTTTATTATCAAAGATTAAGGGCCTGGTTTTATTCTGGACCACAATTAATTATTTAAGGACTAATTTATGACAAAAATAGCGATCTACCCCGGATCATTTGATCCGGTTACAAACGGACATATAGATATTATTAAACGAGGGTGCAGACTCTTTGACAAGGTTATTGTAGCCATTTTGATGAACTCACAAAAAGATCATCTTTTTTCAGTAAAAGAGCGGATAGATATGCTTAAAATCAGCTTAAGCGATATGCCGAATATTGAGCTGGATTCCTTTGGCGGCCTTTTGGTGGATTATGCAGAGGAGAAAAATGCCAGTGCCGTACTCCGGGGAATGAGAGTACTTTCAGATTTTGACTATGAATTTCAGATGGCACTGATGAACAGAAAACTCAACAGAAACATTCAAACGGTTTTTCTGATGTCAGGTTTAAAATGGATATTTACAAGTTCATCCATAATAAAAGAAGCTGCCCGTTTTGGAGGAGATATCAATAACATGGTTCCTGCTGTTGTTGAGGAAAAACTAAAGGAAAAATTTCGAGCCATGGGATAGATTTAATGAAAAAATCAATTTCACAAAATGCAAAAGCTGTTCTTGAAAAAAGATATCTCAAAAAAGACAGCTCAGGTAAAGTCATGGAAACCCCTGGAGACCTTTTTAAAAGAGTAGCAAAAAACATAGCCCAAGCTGACAAAATATTTGATCCAGGAGCCGAAACTGATGAAACTGAACAAAATTTTTTGAAAATGATGACAAATTTCTGGTTTTTGCCTAATTCTCCAACTCTTATGAATGCCGGCCGGGACCTGGGCCAGCTTGCAGCATGCTTTGTTTTGCCCATTGAAGATTCAATGGAGAGTATTTTTGAAACTTTAAAGCATACAGCAATAATACACAAAAGCGGTGGTGGAACAGGATTTTCATTTTCCAGCATCCGTCCTGCAAATGACACTGTTATGTCCACTGCAGGTGTTTCAAGCGGCCCTGTTTCATTCATGAATGTGTATGACATTTCAACAGAAACGGTCAAACAGGGTGGCACACGCAGAGGAGCAAACATGGCAGTTCTCCGTGTTGATCATCCAGATATAGAGACTTTTATTAAATCCAAAAATGACAGATTAAAATTGAACAATTTCAATCTGTCTGTGGGAATAACCGATGAGTTCATGAATGCCCTTAAAAAAAATACCGATTATAAACTTATCAACCCCAGAACAGGTAAAAAAACCAAAACAATTTTCGCAAAAAAAATTTTTCAGGAAATAATCGATTCAGCGTGGCAAACCGGAGAACCAGGGATTATATTCATCGATGGAATAAATAGATATAATCCAACCCCGCAACTGGGAGAGATTGAGGCCACCAACCCCTGCGGGGAACAACCGCTTCTCCCCTATGAATCATGCACATTAGGGTCCATTAATCTTTCAGAAATGATAATAAAAAATTCAATCGATATAAACAGGCTCAAAAAAACGGTTCACAACGCAGTTCATTTTTTAGACAATGTCATTGAAATTAATAAATACCCCATTTTATCCATTGAAAAAAAGAGCAAAGCGACCAGAAAAATAGGC
>CAZNFB010000271.1:0-1671 GCA_964572105.1 uncultured Desulfobacteraceae bacterium | reverse complement strand
TAAATACCCCATTTTATCCATTGAAAAAAAGAGCAAAGCGACCAGAAAAATAGGCCTGGGAGTAATGGGATTTGCAGACATGCTGATAAAACTTAAAATTCCCTATAATGCCCCTGAAGCAGTGGCACAGGCAGAGTCGGTGATGTCAATTATTTCAAAAGAATCAAAAAATGCATCTGCCCGCCTTGCAAAAAAAAGAGGTAATTTTCCAGCATACACTAAAAGCATATATGATAACCCCCAAACTCCATTTATGCGCAACGCCACAACAACCACAATTGCACCCACAGGGACATTGAGCATAATAGCCGACACTTCCAGCGGGATAGAGCCTTTATTTGCCGTTGCATTTAAAAGACATGTTCTTGATAATGAAACCCTTTATGAAATCCATACCCTGTTTGCCAGGGAGGCCAAAAAAAAAGGTATTTATACTAATAAAATAATAGAAGAAATTTCAAAAACAGGCTCCCTGAAGTCATCTAACCATATCCCTGACAATCTAAAAAAACTTTTTGTAACATCCCATGACATATCAGCCAGGGGACACATCAATATACAGGCGGCATTTCAAAAATTCACGGACAATGCTGTTTCAAAGACCATCAACTTTCCTTTAGCCGCCTCAAAAAACGATATTGAAAAAGCATACATTTATGCATTTGAAAAAAAATGCAAAGGGATCACAGTTTACCGCTATGGAAGCCGCGAAAAACAGGTTTTAGAAATTAACGGAAAAGCCGCATATAACAACAGAGTAAATATACCACGGCAGAAAGTTCCCCAGGGCCTTACAGAACAGATAAATACCGGCTGCGCCATTTGCTCTGAATGCTGCGGCGCATTAGTCCATGAAGAAGGATGCATAATTTGTCATACATGCGGATGGTCACAATGCAATTAATCTTCCTGCCACCCCTTTTCTCCGATGAGCTTTACAAATCTGCATCCCCCAAGATTTGTAGTCGTAATTCCATCTGAATCCTTATATATCCTGAGCAGCTCCTGGGAATGCCTGTCCCCCACAGGGAGTATCATACGTCCGCCCAGGGCAAGCTGATCCACCAATACATCAGGTATTTCCGGGGCGCCGGCCGTGACAATAATAGCATCAAAGGGACTTTCACCTTTCCACCCTGTTGTACCATCAGAATATCTGGAAACAATATTAATATACCTGAATTTATCAAACAGGGTGCGCGCTTTCGCAAAAAGAGAATGAATCCTCTCTATGGTATAAACTCTGGATGAAAGTAAGGATAAAATTGCGGTCTGGTATCCTGATCCCGTACCTATTTCAAGAACCCTGTCATTTTTATCAAGCTCCAGCGCCTGCGTCATTTCCGCCACAATATAGGGCTGCGAAATAGTCTGCTGCTCTCCAATGGGAAGAGGAAAATCACCATAGGCCTGATCAACAAAGGCCTCACTGACAAATAAATGCCGCGGCACCTTGCGCATAGCTGAAATCACGCTGGAATCAATAATTCCGCGTGACTCAAGCTGCTCTGAAATCATTATGTCACGCATCCGTTTAAACTTGAGAGATTCATTCTTTATCATTATGCACTATCACCATAAAATTAAAGGCTTAGGAACGAGGACGAAATAAGTTCGCAATTTTAAGTATTGAGGCGCCTGGCTGGCAAGGCGCGAAAACGCAGGAATATC
>CAZNFB010000270.1:0-3987 GCA_964572105.1 uncultured Desulfobacteraceae bacterium | reverse complement strand
TGGGCCAAAATCCTGCGCTATTTCTGCTCAACTTATTTCATCTCCGTTCCTAAGTGCTTTCAGGATAGTGTTATGTTAAGGTGTCACTATGGGTCAAATTTGAGTCCAACGTAGATATCGGCGAAAAAAGAGTTCTCATTCAAGCATGATTTATATAAAATGTTTAAAAGTCAGGGAGTATACATTTGGTTGACACTACAAAAAAGGATAAATATAATTATGATACCTTACCATCTTAAGTCAATATTAAAATTCATAATTATTTTTTAATTTGTAGCTATTCATCTAATATGTACGGCAGCAGGTATAATCCATTCAAACAATTTCAAATGTTTTAATCAGATCATATCTGCTACCGTATCTTAAACCAGCGACGCTGAATAGTTACTTTAATTTTTTTAAAAGAAAGATCAAACAATGATTATCAATAAAACAGGTAAAATAATTGACGGGCTTTTTATGCTGGGCCATCCAGGGGTACCGGTTTATCTTGTTGACGGCGATGCTCCTGCCATTTTTGATGGAGGCTTTTCCTGCCTGGGGGAGCTATATGTAAAAGAGATCAGGAAAGTATTGGGGGGAAGGGAACCGGAATTTTGTTTTTTATCCCATTCTCATTTTGACCATTGCGGTGCTGTTTCCATATTTAAAAAACATTTTCCTGGTATAAAAATTGTTTCTTCGGCAAAGGCTAAAAAAATTTTTGAAAGACCCAATGCCATCGCCCTGATAAAACAGCTTAATAAAGCCTCTGAGCCGCAGGTGCATGATAGTATGATAAGCCAGGGAGAAGTAAACGATTTTTTCCAATTTGAGGTTGATTTGACTGTTAAGCAGGATGATGTATTGAAACTTTCAGACAACATAAGCGTTAATGTAATAGAGACTCCCGGTCATACACGGGATTGCCTGAGCTATTATATTCCTGAAAAAAAGATATTGATCTCTTCGGAGGCTTTTGGTGTTCAGGATATAACAGGCCATATATATACGGATTTTCTTGTTGATTATGATATCTATTATAATTCCATGGAAAAAATGATTCCCCTTGAAACACGGGTTATCTGCACTGCCCATGCTTTTGTATTTACAGAAAAAGATGCGGTGGATTATAAATTTAATGCTTTATCCGCATGCAAAACTTTTTTGAAACTTGTTGAGGAATTACTTGTTGAAGAAAATGGGGATACGGAAAAAGTAAAGTTGAGGATAAAAGCAATGGAGTATGATGGCAAACCCGGTTTTAAGCAGCCGGAGCCCGCATATCTGTTAAATCTTGCGGCTCGCATTAATGTTGTTAAAAAACGGATGGGAGAAAAAATGCAATGAAATCAAAGGTAGGTATTGTAAAATATGAAAAGCCCTTTGTTTCTGTTAAAAGAGCGGTGGATCTTTCAGGAGCTTTTGATCATCTTAAAACAGGTGACAGGGTTTTTGTAAAACCGAATATAGTTTTTTGGTCCCGCAAGGTCCCCATGCCTCCATGGGGTGTTATAACAACAACAAGGGTCGTGGAAGATGTTGTAAAACTTTTAAAAGACCATGGTGCAGGGGAGATAATAATCGGCGAAGGGACCATGACAACAGAGCCAGGGGATCTGAAAACACCTGCCCATGCCTTTGAAACTTTGGGATATAACAGGCTTTCCAAATTATATGATGTAAAAATATTAAACCTGTTTGAAGAAAAATTTATCAAAGTTCATCTGGGAAATGATATTACATTAAATTGTGCCAAGGAGCTTCTTGACGCTGATTTTGTTGTGAGCGTCCCTGTACTTAAAACACATGCGCAAACCATTGTTTCTTTGAGCCAGAAAAATTTAAAAGGGTGTCTTGATATAAAAAGCCGAAAAAAATGTCATTCAAACTCTGTTGAACGGGATCTTGATTTTCATGTGGCGGCCCTGGCCAGGTTATTACCCAGGGCATCTGCTGTTATAGATGGAATTTATTCCCTTGAAAGGGGCCCTGCCTATACAGGTAAAGCCCGGCGGACAAATATCATTGCAGCTTCAGCCGATCTCCTTGCAGCAGATATTGCAGGGGCAGGACTCATGGGAATAGATCCTGCTGATGTGCCCCATCTTAAAATTGCCTGCAAAGAAAAAGGGATTGTCCCCTCCATTGAATCGATTGAAACAGCAGGGGAGCCCATCTCTAAAACAGCAATTCCGCATAAATGGGATTTCCCCTTTAATCACGAAAAAAATCTTCCATTTAACCTGGAATCGATTGGAGTAAAAGGGCTCTCATTTCCAAAGTTTGATCATAGTCTTTGCACCTATTGTTCCGAAATCATAGGTCCCCTTCAGGTTGCCCTGGGAAATGCCTGGAAAGGGGACCCCTTTGATAATGTTGAAATTCTAACCGGTAAAATTCGGCTCCCTTCCAAAGGAATGAATCATACTATTTTAATGGGAAAGTGCCAGGCAGAACTAAACAGAAAAAATCCTGATATTAAAGACGCCATTATTGTTCCAGGGTGCCCTCCCAAAAAAGAAAAACTGATTTCGGGTCTTTTACAGGCAGGGATAGATGTTGATCCTTCTTTTCTTGATAATCTTGAAGATGCACCGGCACTATTTATGAAACGGTATATGGGGAAATCGGAATTTACCAACACATTTTACAGAATATAGACCTTAAGAGCTGAGATATGGTGAAATTTGAAAACTTCTGGCTGTTTGAGCGCAGCGAGTTTCAGAGGTTTTCAAATTTTATTATAGCTCAGCAGATGGCCACGATTAGAATCAAGCCCGGAAGTCTATAAAAGATGGAGTCTGAAATTAAAAAAAATGACAAATAAACCTGATTTGAGAGTTAATATTGGCAGGCTCAAGCTGCAAAATCCGGTCATGACGGCATCAGGGACCTTTGGTTATGGAAGGGAATTTAACGATTTTGTTGATCTTAACCGTCTTGGAGCAATTATAGTAAAGGGCCTTTCCATGGAACCTTCCATGGGGAACCCCCCTCCAAGAATAGTTGAAACCAGCTGCGGGATGTTAAATGCCATTGGGCTTGAGAACATCGGCATTAAAGCCTTTGTTAAAGATAAAATTCCTTTTTTGAAAAATTTTTCCACCCCTGTTCTGGTAAATATTTACGGAAAGACCCTTGAAGAGTACGCACTCCTTGCTTCTTTTATAGATGATATTGAAGAGATATCCGGCATTGAACTGAACATCTCATGTCCCAACGTAAAATTGGGGGGAATAGCCTTTGGAGTTGAAACAAAATCTGCGTATCAGGTTGTAAAAATAGTAAGGGAAAAGACTAAAAAGCCACTCATGGTTAAACTTTCCCCCAATGTAACAGATATAACGGCAATCGCAAAAGCTGCTGAAGAAGGGGGGGCAGATTCCCTTTCCCTTATTAATACTATCACAGGCATGGCCATTGATATTAACACAGGACGTTCAAGGCTGGGAAATATTACAGGGGGGCTTTCCGGGCCTGCCATAAAACCTGTGGCATTACGCATGGTCTGGCAGACCGTGCAGGCTGTAAGTATTCCTGTAATAGGTGTGGGCGGGATCATGAGCACCGAGGACGCTCTGGAATTTCTGATTGCCGGTGCTTCGGCTGTGCAGATAGGAACTGCTAATTTTGTTAATCCTTCCGCAACCATGGAGATAATAGACGGGATTGAAGAGTTTTTAAAAGAAAAAAAATTGCAGAAAATATCTGATATTATCGGTAGTTTAAAAGGATAAACTTTGCGAGCTGTGGATGTAAGATTTAACGAATATTAAGGCTTGGAGTTAACCATGTTTTAATCAAAAATGTGATCATTATGGACATCAAAAATACTAAGGGCTTGCTCAAAAATAACTTTACATTTTAAGCGCCGATGCAGCCAGGCGCCTCAACACTTAAAATTGCTAACACTACAGCGACATTTGGGCACCTAATTTCTTAGCTATGGTGACTTGTTTTTTTCTGTGACTTTGATGTGCAATATTATTTCGTTTTAGAATGTAT
>CAZNFB010000269.1:0-3998 GCA_964572105.1 uncultured Desulfobacteraceae bacterium | reverse complement strand
ACCTAAAGAATCGATTATTATTTAGGTGACGATCTATGCTGAAAAAGTTATGCTCGGGCACTTATCCTCCTCAAAAAATATTGGTCGCATTTTTTTGGACTTGACCAAACTGTTTTTTTTTGTTAAACAATAGTTTTTATTTTTCCATATTATTAAATTAACTATACTATTATAGATTTTTAGATAATTAATTTCATGGGGTTACAGGCAAAACTTTAGAGAGGTCTACATGTATAGGTGTTCATATAGATAATTTCACAGGGTTATCGGTCGGAGAAGTATTATATACGCCGCTTGCCCCTGTGCCAGGTTTTAAAACGGGATTATTAGTTGAACATTTTATATAGTATACGATCAAAGGTTTTGATCGATAACAGAGTTAATTATGTTAAAATCTATAAAACGCAAGGTGCAGAATTATGAAAAGAACATACCAGCCAAGTAGAATTAAACGGGCCAGAACTCACGGGTTTTTGAAAAGAATGTCATCTAAAGCAGGGAGAAGGGTTATGAACAGGCGACGGGCAAGAGGGAGAGCCCGTTTAGCGGTTTAAATAAATATATTACACGATTTTTTTTGCAAATAGATTTGGTCTTAAGATAGATTTTTATTTTACAAGGCTTTATGGGGAAATCTTGAAGGAGGTGTGCTGGCAGGCCTTCGGCCAAAGGTTCTGGTCAACACCAAATTATATGGGACTCTATGGGAGCCACATACTCTATAGGAAGCCACATACTTGGGCGTATATACATTCACCAAAAAGGAAAGAATTTTAAAGCGACCTGAATTTATAAGATTATCAAAATATGGAAAAAAAATTACTAACAGGTCGTTTCTTGTGTTGTATTTGCCTGGCAAAGGGGAAAGGCTTCGCCTTGGTGTAACAGTAACTAAAAAGATAGGCCACGCACCTGCGCGGAACAGGATCAAGCGCTTAACCCGTGAATATTTCAGGCTTAACAAGCACAAGATAACCAATAACTGTGATATTAATATAATTGTCAAAAAGGGAGTTGCGAAATTGTCATCCAGCGAGATCTTTTCATCCCTTCAATATATTTTTGATGAACTCCAGAGGAGATCAAATAATTACTAAGGCTCTTATAAAGATAATAGTATTTTGTATTAAAATGTACCAATATATTTTATCTCCTGTTATCCCCCCTGTTTGTCGTTTCTACCCATCCTGTTCTGAATATGCCTGCCTTGCAGTAATTCGTTTTGGTCCTTTCAAAGGGCTTTTGTTATCATTAAAAAGAATTTCGCGGTGTCATCCTTTTAATCCAGGGGGATTTGACCCTGTCCCGGAGTCGGCCACGCTCTTCCCATCAAAAAAAAGATACCCTTTTGTTAAGTTATTTTACCGCATTACTTTTTAACAACCCTTTACGGGAAATGGTGCAAATCAATCCCTCTGTTTTTTTGAAAATGTATATTTATATCAGCCCAATTTAGGAGTTGAACATGGAGCAACGGCGTCTGTTTATGGCTATTGCGCTTTCAGTACTTGTATTTTTTCTGTGGGAATTTTTTTTTGTTGATAAGAAAATTATTCAACAGGGAACAGAAAGTAATAGAGTAATTGAAGCTGCAAAAGAAAATTTATCTCAAACATCCATAGCGCAGGTAAGGTCAAACCTGACCGAGCAAATACTGAAAAAGAATAAAGAAATTACTGATTCTGCTTTTAAGCCGGCAAAATCGATAACAGTTAATACCCCACTATATAAACTCAAAATATCTGAAGCTGGTGCTGCTTTTGAAAGTTTTGTTCTGAAAGAATACAGGGAAAAAATAGAATTGCAATCCCCTTTGCTGGAAATGGTTTCTGCAAATCTGAAAGGGGGGGCTCTGCAGGTCGGTTTTGCTGATAATGGAATCCCCGGGATTGAGGATGCGATTTTTTCGGCTGAACTTTCTTCTGACTTTGTTGAAATCCGTAATGCTCCCATGAAAATATCTTTTTTATGGGAATCTCCCGAAGGAATAATTGTTGAAAAAAGGTATCTTTTTTCTCCCGAGACTTATTTGATAGGTTTGGATATTATAATCACCAATAATTCAAAAAGAATTCTTGATGATAACTTAATCCTTTCCCTGCAGAATACCCCCCCAAAAGGGGGAGGAAGTCTTGGGTTTGAAGGTCCTTCAGCGTTGATTAACAACAAGCTGGAACAGATAAAATTAAAAAAAATTGCTAAAAATGATACGTACACAGGGCCGATAGCCTGGATTGCTCTTCAGGACCGTTATTTTATGTCGAGCATTATTCCGAAGGAACCTGAACAGGCCAGCATGCTTCTGTTTCTTGAAAAGGAGAAGAAATTAAAGGCCGTTTATATGCACCCTAGAACCATGATTAGTCCAGGTGTCAGACATATTTATGGATATAATCTTTTTTTCGGGCCGAAGAGTATGAAAATTCTTAAGGGGTTCGATCTTAACCTTGACAAGGCAATCCATTTTGGTATGTTTGATGTTCTTGCCAAACCCTGTGTTATGGTTATGAATTTTCTGTATGATCTTATTCCAAATTATGGCCTGGCTATTATTATTTTAACCCTTTTGATTAAACTGATCCTTTGGCCCCTTGGTTCCAAGAGTTATAAGTCAATGGCCGAAATGAAGAGGCTGCAGCCATTGATGGCTGAAATAAGAGAAAAATATAAACATGATAAACAAAAAATGAATATGGAAGTAATGGGTTTATATAAAACCTATAAAGTCAATCCCCTGGGGGGATGTCTCCCCATGCTGGTTCAGATTCCTATTTTTTTTGCACTTTATAGAATGCTCTATGAGGCAATAGAATTAAGACATGCGCCTTTTTTTGGATGGATTAACGATCTTTCAGCCCCTGATCGTCTTTTGCATTTTGGTTTTTCAATACCTTTTATGCAACCTCCCTGTGGAATTCCTGTACTGACAATTATAATGGGCGGGACAATGTTTCTGCAGCAAAAAATGGCACCACCAATGGGGGGGGACCCTATCCAGGCTAAGTTAATGACGTTTATGCCGATTATGTTTACTGTGATATTTATTAATTTTTCTTCTGGTCTTGTTTTGTATTGGTTAATAAACAATATTGTTTCGATTTCGCAACAATATTATATTCAGAAAAAATATGTATAAAAGACGGAGGTTTTATGTCGTCTACTTTAGAATTTGATGGGAAAGATGTAGATGCCGCGATCCTGACAGCATGCAAAGAGTTAGGCGTAAAAAAAGAAAAAATAAAGTACGATGTAATTTCCTATGGCTCCACCGGCATTTTTGGGCTGGTTGGAGTTAAAAAAGCTCGCATCAAGGTTTTTTATCGAAATAATGAAAAACTTCAAGCAACGTCCGGTGATGTTGGAGATGAACATGAAAAAAATGGTGCCGAGGTTGAGATTGAAAATGATGTCGTTACTGTTAAAGATGAAGATGAAGATGAAAAAGATGATGGTCTTTCTGATGTTACCCCTGACTTTGAAGAAGTCATGGAAGATTTTAAGGGTTATACCTTTGATGATCCTCCTGGGATACTAGGAAAGAAAGCTTTACAGCGGATTATTGACTTGATTACAACAGATGCCATGATTACTGTGGATGAAAAAGAGGATGAACTTCTCTTTAATATTACAGGTGGAAATACGGCTGTTCTCATTGGAAGGCGGGGGAAAACTCTTGAGGCTATCCAATATATTATTGAGAAAATTATTAACAAACATCATAAAGACAGAATTCGTATTCAGATAGATGTTGGAGAATATTTAAAAATAAAACAGAACAATCTGGTGGAACTGGCCCAGCGTATGGCTGAAAAAGCCGTAAAGAAAAACAAGCCATTCTCCATAGGAAAATTAAACTCCTATGACAGGCGAATAATACATATTGCCTTAAAAAATAATAAACAAGTGAAGACAATGAGCGTGGGGAAGAATTATTATCGCAGATTGGTAATATTCCCCAAAAAATAGAATCCGTCCAGCAATATAAGGTATTGATCTGT
>CAZNFB010000268.1:0-4026 GCA_964572105.1 uncultured Desulfobacteraceae bacterium | reverse complement strand
GGCAGGATGGATCGACGCTTAAAATACCAAGTTATTTCGTCCTCGTTCCTTAGTTTGTTACTTAAAAGTTACAATTATTTATTGCCGGAATTTAAATAATCTGTAAAGCCTTTTATTGAATTGGTTATAAAAAACAATTCACGTTTTTGAGTGGGGGGGGTAAATGAGTTAAAGTGTGCCAAATTCGGATCATGTTCAAGAAGTGCTGCAATGGATCTTTCTATAATTTTTTCCTTACCCTTTGCAAGTTCATTGGTGATTATTTCTTTCCAAAGGATTAACTGGTCACGGAATCTGGCCAGCATGACATGGGAATTTACTGCTGATCCGCAGTGAACATAGAAAACAGGCTGGTTTTCTAAGGCCAGAAGCTTTTCAACGCTTTTCATGCATACATCAAAGATAAATTTTGGAGGCGTTGCAGGCCTCATATATTCCAAGCCATTAATTATAAAGAGGTTCCCGGCTGCTTCTCCGGCAAACAGTTTGTTATTATAAGAAAAGCTCAAATGATGAACAGCATGCCCCGGGGTCTCTAAAATATTCAGTTTTTTCATGGGACATAAATTGTGGGGTATTAATTTTTTGGCATCAACAGGTTGGGGTTTACCATAAGCTTCTGCAATTTCACCGAGAACCTTAAGACTCCCCTCCCAGAGGTTTGAAGGATCGATAAGGTGTTTAATCCCTTTTTCATGGCAGATGACCTTTGCTTCGGGGAAATGTTCGAGTATTTTTGACAGCCCTCCGCAATGGTCAATATGGATATGTGTTAACAGGACGTAGTCCAGGCTGTTTAGCCCAAGATCTGTTAATGAATTTATTAGATTCAGGGATGAACTTGCAGGCCCTGTATCGATGAGTATATTATATTCACCCTGGCAAACCCAGGAGCCAAAAAAATTATTAAACCCGGGCCTGCTCTGTTCTATTTCAATTAAGTGTATGTTTTCTGTTATTCCCATATTATTTCAGTAAACAAGTAAGTTGCTTGTGGATTTTTTTACAGATCAGTAAAAAAATTCGACATTTCATTTTCCCATATTTGTTCTTGTTCATTGAGGATTTCTATTAAAATATCGAGAGTTGTCATTGGATTCATAAGAACGCTTCTAAGTACAACAATACCTTTATTATAGTCATTTTCCATAAAGAGTGTTGTTCGTGAGACAAAGCTTTTACCAGCCTCTCTTTGTGAAATCTGCATTTGCCTGTTGATTTTATTTAATTTTCCATTGATCTGTTTTTTTTCAGCAGAGTCGGCGGTTAAAAGTTTTTGCTGTACCTGTGGGGGGCAGAATCTGTAGGTGATGATGTTTAATACCGGCCTGGTTATAAGTTGAAAATTCTCCCTTTGTTTAATTTCTTTGGCAAATTTTGCGGCAAGTTCTATCCCATGATCAATCAGCAAAGCATAACCCTGGGTTCCCATGATTTTTAATGCGCTGTCAAGTATTAATGAAGTTGCTTCTCTGGATCCTGCAATCGATTTTATTCCAAGGTCAACAGAGCCGGGACGGTTTACATATTTTGCATGGTAGGTCACTGAATCCATAATGGTGGGGTCTTTGAAATAGACCATGCCGCAGGTCATGGACATGTAAAATTGTTTGTGTCCATCCACAATTATGGAGTCTGCTGATTCAATCCCTTTTAAAAGGTGCCTGTACTTTTCGGACATAATTGTAGGGCCGCCCCAGGCGGCATCAGCATGGAAGTGTATTTTATGTTCCTTGCATATTTCATTAATTTCAACAAGGGGATCTATGGACCCTGTTTCCGTTGCCCCGGCAATGCCAATTATCGCCAGAATCTTTGTTTTGGCACTGGGCCTGTTTAATTCCTCAATTGTCTGTTTTAACTTTTTAAGATCGAGCCTGTTTTCGGAATCGACATCCATGGAGATTATATTGTTATTTCCTATACCAAGAAGGCCGGATGCTTTTCGCAGGGAAAAATGTCCTAATCTGGAAACCAGTATGACAGATCTGTCCAAATCATATTCTTTGTATGCGGCGACAATTCCATCTTTTTCTACCCCCTGGAAGTTTCCCCTTGGTCCCAGCGCCCGATTTCTGGCCACCCACAACGCTGTAATATTTGCAAGGGTGCCGTCTTCTATAAAACAGCCTAGTGTGGAATGGGGGTTTTGGATATGGTGCGCATAAAATTCATCAGTATTTTCAAACAGGAGTCTGTGAATTTTTGAAAGAACCTGTTTCTCAAGAAGGGAAACTATTTTTGATGTTTCCAGCTTAACAACATTCTGGTTCAGTGCTGCAACAATGGTCTTGAGATGTACCATGAAAAAGGGGATTGCAGAAGTCATATGACCGATAAAATATGGAGATGCAACATTAACTGCGTGGGGTGCGATATCTTCAATAAGTTCGGTTATAACATCAATAAGTCTTTTTTCGGGAGTTCTTCTTATAATGCTGTTTCTAAATCGGCCTGACATATCCTTTAGGCTGGCTTTTTCTGTTACACCAACATGGGTGTTGAGAAAATCGTTGAGTCCAAAAAGGATTTTGTTCATGTATTTTACCAGTGCTGATTTGGAAGCTTCACTTTCAGGCTTGATAAATATTCTTTTAAGGGCATCCCAATCTGCAACAAGTTCTCCCTTTTTTTTAATATCCATGATTTTGAGATATGCTCCTTTCACTGATTTTACTACAAAATTTATTTTAACAAACCCTGCTGTTTTTGATCAAATCATACATGAAGCTTACTCGTAATCAGCGTAGCTAAATAAAGGGTTTGATTATACCGCTGACCACATTAGATGTCAAAATTAGAACTAAACCCCTAAATAATTATGTGATGTTTAATCAAGTTTATTCAAAATAAGATAAATCTACATACTATATTGTTTTTACTGCTATACAGTCAAGTTATCTTTCATGGTTTTACGGGGTATTTTGCAGAAAGACCAAAAAAGAAAAAATGCAGTAATTGATATGAGGCTGTTTAATAGAAATAAAGAATATGCCCCTATCTTGTCAAAGAGATATCCGTTAATGAGGAATCCTGTCATCATTCCGAGTCCGTATGTTACAGCATTATTTATTGCCTGTCCCAATGTTTTATTTTTTTCGGGAGACATTGAATCAATATAAAGGATGCTTGCTATGTGAAAAGTTCCGTAAGTAATGGCATGTAAAATTTGGGTTAGTATAATCACTGAAGCTGATACACTAAATGAGAGGAGGAGCCATCTTACAAAAGCTGTTAAAAAAGAAAAGATTAATATATTTTCCAAAGAAAAATTCTTAAATATCCTGGCTGAGTTTATCATTATAAAAATTTCGGCCAGTGAAGCCAGTCCCCAGGCGATTCCTATGAAAGAATTTGAAAATCCAGATTTTGTAAGGTGTATGGAAAAGAATCCATAATAGGTTCCATGGCTTGCCAGCATTAAAAAACCGCAGAATAAAAAAAGTATGACCCGGCCCTTTACGAAAACTGCTTTTCCGGAGGCCATGGGTTCTTTTTTTATTGTAATGTTGGGAATTTTAACAGCAATCAAAGCTTGTATTAAAGAGCCTGCTAAAATGAAAATAAGGATTATTTCGATGGAATAAAGATCAATGAGCCAGCCAAATAGTAGAACTGTTACAACAAAGCTTCCTGAGCCCCAGGCTCTGATGTGCCCGTAATCTTTTTTAGCCTTTCCAAGTATATCCATGGTGAAGGCTTCGAGAAAAGATATGATTGGAGTGTAAAAAAAGCCGTGACACAGGGTAATAATAAGGATGAGCCAGAAGTTGCTTGTGAAGAGAAAAAAAATCCAGATCAAAGAACTGAGGATATTGCAGAATATATATATCGGTTTTCTGACGTTAAATTTGTCTGCAAGAATCCCCCATAGTAATGGGCATAAAATCATTGTAATGGATCTTACTGAGGAGAGGACCCCAATTTGAAAACCGGAAAATCCTAAATGATAGCAGTACAAATTAAAATATGGGAGAAAAGCCCCCATTACTCCAAAATAAAGGAAGTATTGTGACGCGAGTATTA
>CAZNFB010000267.1:0-4031 GCA_964572105.1 uncultured Desulfobacteraceae bacterium | reverse complement strand
AATGTCCGGGTTGCGCTAAGGTATATAATATACCAGATGATCGGCTTCCTAAAAAAAAAACAGCCAGCTTTAATTGCCAGGAATGTAAATATATTATTAAGCTTGACCTGGAAGCAAAAGTTGTTCTGGGGCTAAACCCTGTGGAGGAAAAACAAATTATTTCCCCTCCCCCCGACCAGGTGGATGATCCCGCTTTAAAAAAGAAAATATTAAGAGCCTTAAAAGAGTTGCCCCCCATGCCCCAGGTTGTTTCAAAGGTCAGTGAAATTATGGCAAATCCCAAAATGGGATTTAAAGATATAGCAAAGGTTCTTGAAACCGACCAGGCCATAGCCGCCTTACTTCTTAAAACCTCCAATTCACCATATTATGGAATGAGTGGAAAGGTTGGGACTATACATCAGGCTATTGTCCTTTTAGGCTATGAAACTTTGGAAGAGGTGTTAACCGTGGTGGTTTCGTCAGCCCTTTTAGGCAAAAGGCTAAAGGGCTATGGCATAGACTCGGGTGCTTTGTGGCAACACTCCCTTGCAGTGGCTCTCGGGTCCAAGATTATTGCCGGCCTGGTAAATCCTTCTCTGGAAAATGAAGCATTTTCTGCCGGATTAATTCACGATTCAGGCAAACTTGTTCTAGACAGGTTTCTTGCTGAAAAAAAAGCAGGGTTTAAAAATGTATCACAAATGGAGCCTGGAGCAATTATCCATCTTGAAAAACAATTTTTAGGGTTTGACCATGCAGAATTGGCATTTAAATTATGTGGCAAGTGGAATATTCCACAAAATCAGTCCATAGCTATAAGGTTTCACCATAACCCCTCTGATTCCCAGGGAAGCCAGCTTGCCTATATACTCCATGCCGCAGATTTAATTGCGTTCATGGATGATTTGGGAATTGATGGTGTGCTTAATCAGATGGAAGATGGCGTGATGGAGTACCTTGGGATAGAGCTTGAAAAAGTAGAAAAAATACACGGAGAGGTCAAGGAGTCCCTTGAAAAATTAATGCAGAATTTTTAAACCCGCAGGGGTGCCCCTTGCGGGTACCCAAAATACAAAATATCCACCAGCAATGGGCATCACAAGGGATTACCCTGCTAATTTTTTTGTCCAAGGCCGATATGGCGAAAAAGAAAATTTTCGTTCAGGCATTATTTAATTTTTGTGCGAGCAATGCGTAAATGGTGTACCTTAAAAAATTATTATCTCAACTTGCTGTTGCCGACCCCGAAACAGCCGAAGCTGTTGCCGCAGGTTTTCGACAAAAAGAATATACACCTTCTCCTGAAATAGCTGAAATCCTTGTTAGGGACGTTATATGGGGACTTTCCCTGGAAATATCCTGCGGTCGTGCAATTGCATTAGGATATGTGAACCTTGCCGTGGAAAATTATCAGAATCGTCTCAATAGATATAGTTCTTTGGTACGGAGGGCTGGAGCAAAAGGGGCCACCCTGGGAAAAATAATGGCCGAATCCCTTGTACCGGTCTTAAAGCATGATGACAGGTTTGTTGATAAATTTTTACGAACAGTTACTGTAATGGAAAGTAAAGGAGTATATCTTTTAAATTCTCCACTCAACGCTTTATCGATAATCTTAAACTCCCGGGATTTTGAATCTGCATCTGCTCTCCTAAGCCTTTATTCCAGTATTTTTTCTTATGAATTGTCATATAACAGATGTAAGTATCTTGCCTTTACCATTTCCAGGGGGATTCTTTCATTTTCAAAGGAAAAAAGGATTTGGCAGATTGAGCAGCTACATAGGGTAATCAAGGTTTCTCCGGATCTTGTAGATCTGTTTTTTGAAGGAATGGACAAGGGTTTGCATCTTCTTTCCCAAAAAGCTCTTTTTCACTTTGTTCTGTCTGCTTTGACCAAATTCGAACAGAATTCAAAACTAGGGGCAAAATTTTTAGCCCTGGAATCGAAACTGGGGATTGATACATATGAAAACATGTGTGTCACTGCTCTTCTTGTGCAGATTCAGGACAGATTAAACCGCTACCTTGGCGCAAGGATAATTAATCCGCTTTTTGTACGTTCAATCTCTGAATTGCCGGAATTACATTTGAAAAATATCGATGGCATCCCCATGGTATGTTCAGACGGAAAGTATGTTTACCTACCTGATGAAATTGATATTTTTGATAGTAAGGAAAAAAATTTCGCTCTTTACAGATTTCTTGTGGGGCTTGAAGCAGGATATTACGAATTTAATACATTCGATTTTGACCTGGATAAAATAGGAGAATACCCCGAAAGTCTGTATGTTTTAAATCCAGAGATTCATAATGGAGTTTTTGATTTCGAGCTGTTTTTCTCATCCTTTCCTCTCCCGGAACTGGCAGCAGATCTGTTTTTAATATTTGAACATGGACGATTAAAGGTTTTACTCTCCAACCATTATCCCGGCCTTTATAAACAGACTCTCACCATCCTTCAACAGGCAGGCCGGAAAATTTTAAAGAATGGGGATGGCACAGATGTGGTTTTTTTATTATATGCATGGATAGCCCTCGATCTTTATCCTGATCAGTTATCCCTTGAATACAAGATTCCGACAAAAAGACTCTCTTTGATCCCCGAACTTTTTGAGAATAAAATAAAAAAATATCAAAATGTTGAAATATGTGCAGAACTGGTTATTGAAACCTACGGATTAGTGGAAAAGATTGTCAGAGAAACAGGTGGGAAAAAAAAATCAAAACCGGATTATGTCCCGATTAATCTCCCTTTTGGCCGCAGGTTAAGGCCTGAGCTTTTTTTTATCTCCCATGGGGAAGAGGAAAAAATTGCAAACAGAATAAAACTGATAATTGAAAAAAAGGGATATAAGGTTTATAAGTCTGAGATACGAAAACATCTAATAGATAATAAGGGGCATCTATCTTTAGACAAAATAGAAAAAATTATTATAAGTTATGCTGAAAATCATCAGGGTGATAAAAGAACAGATCAAACCAGAATTACCGGTTTATCAGAATTCGATTTTGCAGGGCTGCTGACAGGAGAAGACCCCTGCACGGTCACGGCAGATTACGGTGCAGAGCATGTTTACAGATACAAAGAATGGGATTATACTTTAAATGATTATATTCACAATCACGTAAGGGTGCTCCACAGGGAGATTCCTGAAATTGATGGAAATTTTTACGCGGATACCATAAGACAAAACAGTGGTCTTGTTAAAAGGATTCGATATTCCTTTGAACTTCTTAAGCCTTCGGGGATTTCTATCTTAAGGAGATGGGTAGAAGGGGATGAATTTGACTACAGAGAGCTTTTGGATTTTGCAATTGATAAAAAAAGTGGGATACTCCCTTCTGACCGGATTTATATTAAACGTGTAAAAGAGAACCGGGACGTGGCAGTATTACTCCTTATGGATCTGTCAAGATCGACTGCAAATAAAGTTGCAGGATCAAACAAAACAGTTCTCGACGTTGAAAAGGAGGCGATGGTCCTTTTTTGTGAGGCATTGAGTGTGGTTGGGGACCGCTTTTCCATTGCCGGTTTTTCAGGAACAGGCCGATTAGGGGTCGATTATTTTTCTGTTAAGGAGTTTGATGATAAAATGGGGACTGCGGTAAAGCAAAAAATAAACGCCTTAACCCCCAAAAGAAGTACCAGAATGGGTGCGGCAATCCGTCACGCCACAAGCCGCCTTGAAAAAGTTTCTTCAAAAGTTCGTCTGCTTTTTATTATTGGGGATGGTTTTCCAAACGATACCGGATATAAACGGGATTATGCAATTAAAGATACACGTAGAGCAATTTCAGAAGCCTGCGCCAGAAACATTCATGCAAAGGCTTTGACCATAAATATCCAGGGAGACCCCAGGCTGGATGATCTTTTTGGAGCTGCTAATCATAATGTCATATCTGATGTTCAGCAACTTCCCGACAGGCTTTTGCAAATATATAAGTTATTGACAAAATAATGTTTTTTGATATTTTTATACAGTAGTGTCCGATTAGAAAATTGCATGAAAGAAAATACGGAAAGTTTAATTGTTTTTTCCGCTATTG
>CAZNFB010000266.1:0-4090 GCA_964572105.1 uncultured Desulfobacteraceae bacterium | reverse complement strand
TTCATATAGATGACTGCCAAAGTGGATTTCGTGCATATCCGGTTGAATATATTTCACGTATCCCTTTACATGGCTCATATTATGATTTTGAAACAGAAGTCCTGGCCAGAGCGGTATGGAAAGGACTCCGACTCGAAACTGTTCAGATTGATGTCTTGTATCCTGAGCCTGAACTCCGTGTTTCACACTTTAAACCGTTTCTCGACAATTTTCGTATATCATGCATGCATGCGCGATTAACAGGAAGAAGGCTCATACCATTTCCGCACAAAAAACTTGTCAAAAAAAATGTTAAATATAATTATTTGTGGCTTTTTCTTCATCCTGCACAACTGATTAAAGGATTACTAAAAGAAAACGCATCCCCTGAAGGACTGGCTATGGCCGCGGCTGTGGGAACTTTTTTAGCCACACTACCTCTTTTATTTGTCCATACCCTGGTGATTATTTATGTTGCCACCTGCCTGAATTTAAATAAAGCCATGGCCGTTTCCATTCAGAATATCTGCATGCCTCCTTTTATCCCAATGGTTTGCGTTGAACTTGGCTATTATATGAGGCATGGTGAATGGTTAACTCATTTTTCATTTAAAATAATGATAGAAGAGCTTCATGCCAGGCTGTTTGAATGGCTCCTTGGATCACTGGTCGTAGCGCCTATTTTATCTGCTATAGTCGGCATAATTGTTTTTTTTACAGCCCGCAAACTAATGAAGACCTGACCCTGTTTTTATATGAAAACAAGTTACTCAAGTTTCGCACTCCTGAATTAGAGAACGAAAGAGATTGTTTGTTCCAGGTCGTTTTCAATTTCTCCTTTAAACTTTTCACAATTTGTGATAGTCATAACTAAAGGGCTCTTTTTATGAATTTTTATTAAAAATACAGATGGTTATATACCATAAATGGTTGTCCTTTTTCAACACTAAAAATGAAATAATATGAGTAAAATATAAGCCGTTAACCCCAATTTAGGGGTGCGAAACTTGAGAAGTTATATGACGACAAGTTTCAAAAATAAAAAAAGAGGAAACAGGCTTGGTTTCTGGTTTTTCAGGGTTTCGTTGTCTGTCTTCGGATTAAAAGGGGCATACGGATTACTATATTTTGTATGTCTTTATTATTTTCTTTTTGACAGGACGGCTGTTTCAGCCGCTCGGGCTTATATTCACAGAAAATTTCCGAAAGCAGGTTTTTGGAAATCCTGTTTTCATATATACATGCTGTTTATCAATCAGGGAAAACAGCTTATTGACAGATATGCGGCTGTTTCCGGACAAGTCGATTTTGATATGCGGGTAAATGGATATGAACGTCTGATTAATATGGCGGACAATTCCGATCAGGGGTTTATTTTACTTACATCACACGTAGGCAACTGGCAGATAGCTTTGACTGCATTAAACAAAATTGACAAAAAAGTATATCTCCTTATGCGCCAAGAGGATAACCCGGCTGTTATTGAAACGCTTCAGGTGGGAATAGAAAAGGGAGCGATAGAGATAATATCGCCTGATCAATATATGGGAGGTGTTATCGAAATAATGAATGCCTTGAAAAATGGACATATTGTATCGATCATGGGCGATAGGAGTTACGGCGTAAACACATTAGATATTCCATTTCTCGGAGAAACAGCATACTTTCCATACAGTGCTTTCAGCATAGCTGCGGCACAGGGCTGCCCGATAGTTGTTTTATTCGCAGCTAAAGTCGACGATATGAGCTATTTAGTGGATGTTACCAGTATATTACGCCCTGAATATAAGGGCAGAATAAATAAAAAAGAACAATTAAGATATTGGGTAATGAGTTTTGCAGAACTTATTGAAGCATTTGTATCAAAACATCCTTACCAATGTTTTTTATTTCATGATGTTTGGAAAAAGGAGAGTGTTGATGGGAGAGCAACAGGGCAAGAGTTTGCCGGAGATTCGTGAAGAGTTAAAAAAACTTCTTGTGGAAAATCTGGCGCTTGATGATATTAATCCGGAAGAAATAAAAGACAATGAGATTCTTTTTAATGACGGGCTTGGTCTTGATTCCCTGGACGCAGTGGAAATAGTGGTATTTCTCCAGAGGAACTTCGGCCTTGAAATACATGATATGGAGCAGGGTCAGAAAATATTTTATTCGATCGGGACCCTTGCAAATTATGTTTATGAGAACATTAATCAATGAAGATTGCAATAACCGGAATCGGTATCATTTCTGCCGCCGGGAGAGGTGTCAAAGAGACACTTGCAACATTCAAATCCGGCAGCGGCAATCCTGGCCAGGTCTCCGGCTTTTCGACGGATTTATCCTATCCTGTTTTTGAAGTAAAAAATCAATACGTTCCGGAGCACAAAGATGGCATGCGGACCATCAGGCTTGCCCTGATTGCTGCAGAAGAGGCTGTGACCGAAGCAGGTCTCCCAGATAAGCTCTCCTCTTACCGGGTGGGGGTTTGCCTTGGCACCACTGTGGCCAGCCAGTTGAATGATATAGACTTCTACCGGGAATATCGCATCAGCGGCACAGGCCCTGCAGAGCCGGTGGATCGTTATTTGAATGGCAATCTTGCCGAAAGTATTGCCCGTAAATTACAAGCTGACGGACCTCAAATGACAGTGGTAAATGCGTGCTCATCCGGATCTGATGCAATCGGTGTTGCTGCTGCCTGGCTGAAAAGCGGGCTTTGTGATATTGTTATTGCAGGAGGCGCGGACGAACTTAACCGGGTTCCATTTTGCGGTTTTGGTTCGCTTGGCATTTTGTCCGCTTCGGTGTGCAGACCATTTGACAGGGAGAGAAGAGGCTTGAACCTGGGAGAAGGAGCCGGAATTCTGGTTCTGGAGTCGGAAGATACCGCTCGGAACAGAGGCATTGAACCACTATTATTTCTGTCTGGATACGGATCAGCGGGCGATGCATATCATCTCACAGCGCCGCATCCTGAAGGTGCAGGGCTTAAAGCCGCCATTAAATCAGCCATGGCCGAGGCCGGAATAAATCCGAAAGATATATCTTTTGTTAATGCACACGGCACAGGCACAAGAGAAAACGACAAGGTTGAAGGCTCAACGCTGTTAAAAATTTTCGGGCCTGAAATTAAATTTTATTCCACTAAAGGCTTTACCGGTCATACTCTTGGTGCAGCCGGAGGTCTGGAGGCCGCATTTACCGCAATGGGTTTAAAGGAGAGCTGGATCCCGGCCAGCCCGGGATTTAAGTCTGTGGACGATCAAATAGCCATCAGCCCGGTTACAAAGATTACTCCCGTAAAGGGTTCTTTTGCACTTTCTACCTCACTTGCCTTCGGAGGCATCAATAGTGCGCTGATTATCAGCCTGGAATAACGAATGAATATTACCGGAATAGGTACGGTTTTTACAAGAGGACGTGGTATCAACAACTTTGAGGCGGCATTGATCAAGGGCTGGGTACCTCCGCGTCAGCAATCATACTCCCTGCTTCCTGATAAGTCTTTGCCTGTATACACAGTTAACAAGGAAGATCTTGTTGATAAAAAACTGTTAAAAAAAACTCGCAGGGCCGATAAATTCAGTAAAATGGCGGTTCTTGCGGCCTCTGATGCTCTTACCGACAGCGGTCTTGACGCCGACAAAATCGAATCTACAGGAATAATTGTTTCCACAGCATTCGGCCCCCATGCAACAACTTTTCGTTTTCTTGATGATATTATAGATTATGGCGATGGAGGAGTATCCCCGATTCTTTTTTCCAATTCAGTTCATAATGCCGCTGCATCCTATATCGCATCAGCCTTGAACATTCACGGGCCCACTTTAACACTGACTCAATTTAAATCTTCCTTTCACCAGGCCCTGATCCTGGCCGGGCTCTGGATTAAACAGCAAAGATGTGATAATGTTCTGGTTGGAAGTGTGGACGAATGCGGCGATGTTATGAAATATATATGTGCTGAAAGGCTTGAAATCGCAGGGGACGGCAAGATCAGCCCCTTCCGGTTTTCTTCTGTTACGCAGGCTGTTCCAGGAGAAGGATCCGTTTTTTTTCTTGTCGGCAAACAAGCCCGACCGGAACAGTATTGCAAAATTTCATCTGTAATAACAGGAAACGACTT
>CAZNFB010000265.1:0-4114 GCA_964572105.1 uncultured Desulfobacteraceae bacterium | reverse complement strand
CCCTTTTTTATATTCGCAAAATGAATTATGAACTTACCAGATACTAAAGTCAAAAAACAGACAGTTTCCAGAGAAAACGAAAAAAATGAAGAGCCTCCCATGTACAGAGTTCTGCTTCATAACGACGATTATACGTCAATGGAATTTGTCGTTAAAATCCTGGAAACTATTTTTAACAAATCGACTGAAGCTGCCACTATTATCATGCTTAAAGTTCACAAAGAGGGTATGGGAATATGCGGAGTATATACCTGTGAAATTGCGGAAACAAAGGTGAAAACAGTCCATTTACTCGCAAAAGAGATGGGATTCCCCTTAAAATGCACCATGGAGATTGCTTAAATTATGATTAATAAAGACCTCAGCCGCACCCTTGAATTTGCCATAAAAGAGGCAAAACAAAGAAGCCATGAATATATCTGCATAGAGCATATGCTCTATGCTGTTTTGCACGACACCAAGGGGATCGACATCATCACCAAATGTGGCGGAGATATTACTAATATCAAAAAAAAACTGGAAGATTTTTTTAATAATAAGCTTGAAAAAATATCAAGCCATAGCAATCAGATCCTTCAACAGACCATGGGCTTCCAGAGAATGATACAAAGAGCTGTTAACCATGTAAAATCGGCGGAACAAAAAGAGGTCACAGTTGCGGATATTCTTGTATCGATATTTAACGAAAAAGACTCCCATGCAGCATATTTCCTTGAGTCAGAGGGGATCACCCGTTATGATATAGTATATTATATTTCCCACAACGACTTAAAAGATGCCCAAAAGGAAAAAGACCAAAATATCTCAAAAACCTCCGAAAAAAAGAAAAAAAAGAAAGATCCCCTTGAAATATATACAGTTGAACTGATCCACCAGGCATCCCAGGGGAAAATTGATCCCCTCATAGGGCGTGAACAGGAAATCGAAAGAACTATTCAGGTACTCTGCCGAAGACGAAAAAATAATCCTGTATATGTGGGGGACCCTGGAGTGGGTAAAACTGCCATGGCAGAGGGACTTGCGCTTAAAATTTATGAAAATAATGTTCCTGGAATCATGGAAAATATCAAGATTTACTCCCTTGATATGGGAGCATTGCTCGCAGGGACTAAATACAGGGGAGATTTTGAGCAACGCTTAAAACAGGTCATATCTGAACTGAAAAGCAAAAAAAACGTAATCCTGTTTATTGATGAAATTCATACCATTGTCGGCGCAGGGGCCACCAGCTCAGGCACCATGGATGCATCCAATATATTAAAACCTGCTCTTTCCGATGGATCCTTAAGATGCATAGGCTCCACAACATATGAGGAATATAAAAACCATTTTGAAAAAGACAGGGCACTATCCCGCCGATTTGAAAAAATAGACATAGCAGAGCCCTCAGTAGCCGAAACATACAAAATTCTCAAAGGGCTTAAAACTATTTATGAAGAACACCACGGAATAATTTATACTGATTCAGCTTTAAAAGCTGCTTCAGAACTGTCAGCAAAATTTTTAAATGACCGGTATCTCCCTGATAAAGCAATTGATGTAATAGATGAAGCAGGTGCTTATATAAAAATCACTGCGCCCTTAAAAAGAAAAAGAATAAATCCAAAGGATATTGAGAAAATTATTGCCAAAATGGCAAAAATACCCTCCATAAGCGTCACAGCTTCCGATAAAACAAACCTGGAAAACATCGAAACCCGATTCAAAGCTGTGGTATTTGGCCAGGATAACGCCATAGCAGCCATCTCAACATCTATAAAGCGCTCCAGGGCCGGTCTTGGACAGCCTGAGGGACCCGTAGGTTCTTTTCTTTTCACCGGACCCACAGGTGTTGGAAAAACAGAGGTGGCACGACAGCTTGCCGCCATTCTCGGAGTAAATTTTTTACGCATCGACATGAGTGAATATATGGAAAAGCATGCGATTGCCCGTCTTATAGGCGCGCCTCCGGGATATATAGGCTTTGACCAGGGGGGTATTTTAACAGACGGTATCAAAAAAAATCCGTATACAGTACTTCTCCTCGACGAAATAGAAAAAGCACATCCTGATGTTTACAATATCCTTCTTCAGGTCATGGATCACGCAACCCTTACGGACAACAACGGGAAAAAATCTGATTTTAGAAATGTCATATTAATAATGACTTCAAATGTGGGCTCAAGGGAAATCAGCGCCAATACCATAGGTTTCGGAGATATTAAACTTGCTGCAAAAAGCAAGGGGGATAAGGCTATAGAAAAATTCTTCAGCCCTGAATTCAGAAACAGAATAGATGGTATCATCAATTTCAACCACCTGTCAGTGGAAATTATGGAAAAGGTGGTGGACAAATTCATAAATCAGATAAAAGAACAGCTGGCCGTAAAAAAAGTTACACTTACACTTTCAGATGCAGCACGCTTATGGCTTGCAAAAAAAGGGCATAACCCGGATTACGGGGCACGGCCCCTGGCGAGACTTCTGCAGATAGAGATAAAAGATATTCTTTCCGACCAGATTCTGTTCGGGAATCTTGAAAAAGGTGGAAGGGTCTCCATAGATATAAAAAATGAAAAATTTACTTTTGCATATAAAAATTTATAACCCAACGTACCTTCCCAGACTTTTATGCAGCAACAATGTAGCTATTCAGCGTCGCTGATGAAAGCTGCGCAGCAATAATCATATCACCTTTTATAACTTTGTAGGCCAGCCCCTCTTTATAAAATTAAGGCCTGTTTTTGCTATTGAAAAAAATATTGACTGTTCTTATCTATTATCCTGCTTTGCGGAGGAAGAAAAGAGAATGAAAAAAGAAGATTACCGAAATCAAGCGCTGAAGCTCTTCCCATGGGTCTGCGCAAAATGCTGCCGGGAGTTTTCCGGCAAAAAACTGCAAGAGCTGACGGTCCATCACAGAGACCATAATCACAATAACAATCCCATCGACGGCAGCAACTGGGAGCTGCTGTGCATCTACTGCCACGACAACGAACACTCTCGCCTCCTGGAATCTGAATGGAACACTCAAGATTCGAATACCGAAAAAAAACAGGGGGCCATCAACACCCCTTTTGCAGACCTCACGAAATTGTTACGTGTACCTGCCCAGCAAAAAGGAAAGGACGAAGTAGAATAAAAATAGCCGAACACCGTAAACCGCACAATTAAACTGGCCCAAAATAGGGGCCATTCGTCGGATTATAAATTCCCTATTCAGTAATTATTTTGAGAAGCTACCACATGTCCCGCGTAACTAAAAGGCTGATTACCGGTGAAAAAAGCCTCTGGAGCTTATTCAACTATGCTTGAGAAAACTCCAACTCACTCATTGCCCAATAGCACAAAAGACTGCGGCCTCGTACAACTGTAGACTTTTTTCAAAAAGCGATGAAAATGATTGGGGATTAACGCCCATGCAAAGCATTGTGGGTTTATCTCAGTAAGAATCAAGCCGAGATGGGCCAATAAAAAATCATGACCGGCATTATCATCAAACACCTTTGCCATAACTTCGGGTCACATGACGAATTTGAGCACCTTCTTGTCTACAAATATCACAAATCATTATCCGCCTCATTGTATACACTCGATGATCCAGTTTTTAAAAATTGACATAGAATTACAAAACACCGGTACACCGGGCTTATCCAACAAACGGTTCAGATTGTGATTCGCTCCGCTCACACAATCTAACCTTGTTCGTTAGGACAAATTCATAAATTCAATCAATAAATTCCCCAATCACACTATGTTTTAGCTTAATTTCATGAAGATGGTGATCATAATGTCGCATCCGAATTATCGAACGAATAATCAGGTAAGCGCCAAAAACAATTAAAGCAAGATTGAGTATCCCCAAGGGAACAAGAAAATATAAAACACGAAGGGGATCATAATATTTTGAAGTAGCTATCAGCACGCTAATAACCGACAGAGGTAAAGCTAATACAGCTATACCAGTCCGCATCACGGCCAAAGATGTGCGCTTTTCTGCTAAAAGAAGTTGCGCCTCATTGATTGCTATTGAATTAACCTCAGTCTCATTGTTGGTCAAATCTCATACCTTTTGGATAAAATACTTCGATTTTAATCATCAGCGGCAGGACACCGGTTACCCGGCGCCCCCGCA
>CAZNFB010000264.1:0-4128 GCA_964572105.1 uncultured Desulfobacteraceae bacterium | reverse complement strand
TTTTTTTGATAGGGGAAACCTGCTCCTTTACCATGGAAGAGGCTGTCAGTCTTGCTCTGAACAACAATTTGAATCTGCAAAAGCAGCAAATGAACAAAAAGTTCAGTGAAAAGGATCTTGCTGAAAAAAAATCACAAAATTTTGGCAAAATCGACCTTATATCTTCTTATACTCATTATAACCGCCCGCGGACTCTGGTTCCAATGACTCCGGCATTAATTAACGGCGGTTCGTCAGGGGTATCCACAACAGAGGATTTTTTTGTAACGGGGATTATGTATGAAATACCTCTTTTTACTGGTTTTGCCCAAACAGGTTCAGTTAAAATTGCATCCTTGCAAAAAGAGATAGCCGGTTCGGCCATTAAATTAACCCGTGAAAAATTAATTTATAATGTAAAAACATTTTATGTAAATATTCTTGCACTCCAGGCTCAGAAAGAAGCTCAGCAATCATACATCAAGGCATTGCAGGGATTTTATAATGTAATTGCCCAGGAAGTTACCCTTGGAAGAAGAGCCAGGGTTGAACAGTTAAAGGCAGCAGCAGAAGTTGAAAATGCAAAAGCTCAGGAAAGCCGGATTTGCGGCAATATTAAAATTGCTAAGGCAACCCTGGCCGGTTTATTAAATATTGATGAGGTTCCTGTTCTTGAAAAAATAGTAATAAATGTAACCCCCCATGTAAAAAGCGATTACTCCTGTGAAATAAAGAATCTTGAACAATACCGGACGAAAAAGTTAAATGTTGAAAAAAACGAAAAACTTGTTCAAAAAGCCAGGGCGGCTTTATTTCCACAGATTGCGTTCAATACTTTTTATGGCCGGAATTATGGGCCCAATGATTCCTCTAATCCAAACCCCGATGACTGGAAAAATAAGGAAGTGTGGCAGGCAAGTCTTAATTTAAAGTGGAATATTTTTGATTTTGGCATAAAAAAATCTAAAATTCAAAAGGCTGAAATTCGTAAAGAACAGAGCCTGCTGGAAAAGCGTAATACAGAACTCGAAATAAAAGAGTATATGATTAAAGCAAATACTGAAATTAAAACAACCATGGACAGGTACTATTCTGCCAAAGCTGAGCTTGCTATGACCCGGGAAACCGAGGCTGTTGAACAGCTTCGGTTTGACAATGGAGCCATAAGCATAAATGATCTGCTCTATGCCAGAGCCCGCAATCAGCAAACTTTAAGTCGTTTTATTAATGCAGGGTATACATATCTGAACGCGCAGTTTTACCTTGACTACATAGTGGAGAATGGGGAGAGTAAATGAAAAAAATTATTATAATTCTGCTGATCATTCTGCTTGCTGCTGGTGCAGCCATACTCCTTAAAAAACGGAAACAAAGTATAAAAAATGCTCCTGTTCCAAACAGGGTAACCTGTACAGTAAAAATTGTTTCTCCAAAAAAACGGCAACTCAAGCAAACCCGTTCATTTTTAGCACAGCTTGTTGCAAAGGATATTGCCAGGCTCTCTTCAAAACTCAGCGGCCGGCTAAAAGGTCTCCTGGTTTCGGAAAACCAACCGGTAAAAAAAGGGGATATTCTGGTCAGGATTGATGATCGTGAAATTATCTCAAATATTAAAGGGTTAAACAGCACCCAAAAAGCTCAGAAAAAGGATATGGAATATACCAAAAGCCTTTATTCCCGTAACAAAGTTCTTTTTAAAGCCGGCGGGCTTGCAAAAGAAAAATTAGATGCATCTGAAGTAGAATATTTTAATAAAAAGGCGGCCCTTGAAACAACCATGCAAAAGCTTATTGCTGCAAAGGCACAGCTTTCCTATTTAACCATTACAGCTCCCTTTGATGGAATAATCGGTACTGTCTATTTACAGGCAGGTTCTTTGGCCACCCCGGGGCAGCCATTGATTTCCGTTAATTCTTCTGCCCGGAAACTTATTTTTAGCTTTGTTCCCAAAGGGACTGATATTATCCCCGGAAAAAATGTTATTTTTGAAGAAAGAATAATCGGCAGGATATCAAAATTATACAGTGATGCAAAAAATGGCCTGTCTCTGGCGGAAATTTCTTTAAAAGCACCTCTTGCCAAGCCGAATAACAGTTATCTAACCATTAATGTAGTGACTTTTGCAGGTTCCGGCTGCACTGTTCCCATTAATGCCTTACTGCATAATAAAAATAAAACAGAAATTATGGTATATGAAAACAGTTATTTTAGTCCGGTTAGTGTAACCGTCACAGCCCAGAATAAAAGATACGCCATGATTGATCCTTGTTCAGCTTTTCCCGTGGCAGTTGGAGCTGAAGCAAAATTGAGCCAACTCCCGGCTCATGGCAAAATACAGGTGCTCCGTGGGGATCAACAGGGAGCGAAGGATGAATAGCAACTGGATTGAACATCTGTTAAATCGTCCTTATTTTATTTGTTCCTTTTTGGCTCTTTTTGTATTCACCGGTATTGTCGGTTACAAAAAAATAGATAAAAAACTTTTTCCCGACTCCAATTACCCTGAAATTGCGGTGGTGATTGTTCAGCCGGGGAGCTCGGCAAAGACACTGGCCGCAAATATTGCTGTTCCTGTGGAAGAGGAGTTATATACCCTTGATTTGATCCGGAGGGTTTATTCAACAGTTATAGATGAAGTTTCTGTTATCAAAGCTGAATTTGAATACAGCAAGAATCTCGATATGGCGGCAAGTGATGTTACAAACGCTATAAATAAAATCCGCTCATTTTTGCCCGAAGGGATCAGAGAGCCACAGATTCATAAAATATCAACGGCTACAGCGCCGGTGCTGGTGGTGGGTATCAGCTCCGATACCATCCCTTTGACGGAAATTCGTCAATTAGCGGAAAATGATCTAAAACATGAATTTATCAAAACGGCCGGGGTTTCCAATGTTGATATATTTGGCGGATATAAAAAAGAGATGCAGGTGATTATTGATAAGGGAAAGCTTGATCAATACGGGGTTAGTATCGGCCTGGTACTGGCTGTGTTAAAAAATAATAACAAAGATTACGCAATAGGGTTTATAACCAGTGAAACAAGCCGTTATCTCCTAAAATCTTCTGAAAGAAAAGAATCCATCGATACGCTGCGCAACCTCAGCCTGACCCAGAATGTGACTTTAGGTGATGTGAGCGAAATTTACTTTGGTCATTATGAGAACAGAGCTTCATATTTTGGCAATGGAAAAGAATCCATTGCCTTGTCAATCCAGCGCGGAATTGATGCCGATGTAATCAAAACAATTTCCCTTATTGAAGATAGGCTTGAACGTATCAAAACCAGATATCCGAACCTTAATTTTGAAATTACAGAGACACAAAAGACTATTATTCTTCAGAGTACGGAAAATATGTTTGAAGCTCTGCGGGATGCCATTATTATGTCTTCAATCGTGGTTTTTTTCTTTTTGGCAAGTTTCAGGCAGGTATTGGTGGTGCTGATTACTATTCCACTGGTCTATGCGTCCACAATTGCGCTGATGTGGATTGTGGGCATTGAATTTAACGTGGTGACCCTGACAGCAATTATTCTGGCCCTTGGCCTCCTTTTGGATGATGCAGTGGTGGTTATGGAAAATATCCAGCGTCACTATCAGGAGAAACAGGATTCCATTTATGAGGCAGTACTTTCCGGTACCAAAGAAATCATGTTTGCAGATTTTTCAGGTACAGTTACAACTATGATTGCCCTTTCCCCAATACTCTTTGTTGGAGGTTATCCGCAAACTGTATTTCGTCCCCTGGTTGGAACATTACTTTTGGCATTAACCGCGTCCTATATTATTTCCATTACAGCGGTACCGCTTCTCTCTTTAAAAATACTGGCCATTGATCAGCCTTTTATTCAACGGCTGGAAAATTTTTTTCAAAAAATAACAGGATATATAAATGATCAGATGCAAGCTTTTTTTTCTACTGCTGTTTCCCTGGCCATTAAGGATAAAAAGGTAAATTTTGCCTGTTTTATCATTCTTGCCATGCTCTTTGCCGTGAGCATACGGGTTGTAATGCCCATCGTTGGAACGGAACTTATGCCGCCAATGGATACAGGAGGAATCAAGGTTAATATTGTCACAGACCCGAATCTGCCCATTGAAAAAAGCGAATTTATTGTTAAGCGGGTTGATAAAATTCTTGCGGAAA
>CAZNFB010000263.1:2710-4130 GCA_964572105.1 uncultured Desulfobacteraceae bacterium | reverse complement strand
TCATCATTGGTGGGTGCTTCCACCATTATTCTACACAGGGGCTGGGTACCTGAATAACGGACAAGCACCCTCCCCTTTTGACCCAAAATCGACTCAACATGTTTTATAGTCCCCATGATATCTGTATCTGTATCAATGGGAGGTTTTTTATTTACTTCCACATTAATGATAACCTGGGGAAAAACATCCATTATCTTTGCAAGACTGGATAATGGTTTTGCTTCTTTTTTTATTACTTCCAGCAGCCTTAACGCAGAAAGAATGCCGTCACCTGTTGTATGATGATCCAGAAAGATCATATGCCCTGAATCTTCACCACCTAAAACAGCCTGTTTTGCAATCATCTTTTCCATCACATATCTGTCTCCAACCCCTGATAGTATATGTTGTATCCCCATATCTTTTAATGCTATCCCTAACCCCATATTACTCATCACTGTACTTATCACTATATTATTTTTTAATCTTTTATTTTTCTTTAAATAGTTTGCGCATACCGCAAGGACCTGATCACCGGTTAATCTATTCCCTTTTTCATCAACAGCCGTAAGTCTGTCTCCGTCACCGTCAAAGGCAAATCCCACATCTGCTTTTTTTTCAATAACTTTTTTTATTAAGTCATCAGGATGCTCTGACCCACATTTATAATTTATATTTTCCCCGTTTGGGTTTATAAAAAGAATTTCAACTTCTGCTTTAAGGTGAGTAAATACAAGGGATGCAGCCCTGCAGGCAGCCCCGTTTGCGCAATCAATAACAATTTTCATCCCCTCCAGGGAAGGGAGCATTGAGTTTTTAAGAAAATCGGCATATTCTTTAACCGGGTTTTTGAGTTTATAAATTCTGCCGATTTTTTCGTTAGAGCAGTTTTTTTGCTCTGATTTGCCGTCATCAAAAATAAGTTTTTCTATTTCAGTTTCTGCCTGGTCTGAGAGTTTGAAACCCTTATTATTAAAAAATTTTATACCATTATCATAATAAGGGTTATGGGATGCTGATATAACAATCCCGGCGTCTGCCTCATTTTTTGATACATTAAAAGCAACACCCGGCGTGGGGATGACTCCTGCCAGCAGCACATCTGCACCCATGGAACAAATTCCAGAGGCCAACCCGGATTCTATCATATCCCCGGATATTCTGGTATCCTTGCCAATGATTATTTTTGTTCTCCCACTGTTTTTAAAAAAAAATGCAGCAGCTTTACCTATTTTCACCACCATTTCAGGTGTAATCGGATATTTGTTAGCCGCACCCCTTATACCGTCAGTACCAAATAGCTTATTCATAATTATATATAATTTGGGCTTAGTTCTAATTTCAACAAAAGGAATGAGGTGTAAGTATTAAGAATTTAGAACCAACCCCCCCTAAATTTTTAGTAATTATTCAGCTGATATGTATAGCGTCAGGTATAATC
>CAZNFB010000263.1:0-2610 GCA_964572105.1 uncultured Desulfobacteraceae bacterium | reverse complement strand
TAATCAACACTCCTGAATAGTTACAATTTTTAAAAGGTTATCAGTAATTTTATCAATTATCCCTTGAAGCCACATGGTACCCATTGCTGCCTCTTTATTTTCCAGGCCTTTAATTACAGTTAAGTAATTATTCCCTTTTTTTTCGATGGCTGAGCTTATCTTTCCAATAAAAGCCTCACGTAAAGCAGGATCTCCTTTGTAAGTTAAATTTTTAAAATATGCATCCACTTTATTCCAGTTTAAGGAAAGATCGGTTGTTTCCATAATTTTATAGAAAAAAACCTCTAATTTTTCTATTCTTTCCAAAACAGCAATGCTGATATTTTCTTTTAAAGCGTAAAGGAGGGGCTCAGGGAAATTTTCTGAAATAAACATTGACCTTATATCAGTATACCACCGGGATAAAGCAATAAGATTAGCAATGTATATAATATTATTTTTTATTATTCTTTTATAACTTGTTCTGATGCCTGGGGAATAAGGAATGTTTAATTCTTTGGTTTCCCCGGTCATAAGAAGACGGGAGTTGCGCAATTCATCTTTTCTCCATACAGTTCCTGCGGCAATAACAATGCCGAAGCCCAAACGGCACGGGCCCACAAGCCCCCCCTGACCGCCGAGAAAAACAGGCCGCTGATTAAGCATAACTCCCCTGGAAACATCACCTATTAGAGAAGGGGTAGCCTTATCCTGATTCGGAGTAAAATTAAAATGAATATAGGAGCTTCCGATTTCGCTGTGATTTTTTTCCCCGGTTCCGCCGGACATGAGACAATCGCAGAAATTTATCAAACTGCCCAGAGTTACAAAAGGAAAAAGAATAGTCTGTTTTAAACCGACAGTGTGGGCACAACTGGCGTTTTCTTCGAGAATAGTCCCCTCACGCACATGTGCTCCATTACCCATGGAGGCATTTTCAAGAAAAACAGCATCCTTTAAAAAGCCTCCCTTTAAATCCGCATTGGGGCCTACCTGACAATTATTGATTACAAGGGGACTTTCATATCCTAATCTGACATTATGTGATATATATATGTTTTTACCGAATATTCTGCATCCTGAATAAATTTTCACACCATTTCCGGAGATTCTTTCTATATCAACATCATCACCTATTTCAATGGTTTCCGGGTTTGAAAATTTAACACCCTTGTCAGTCAGTTTCCGTATTTTGTCGATGCTCATATTTTTCATAATTCAGCCTCGGTCAATTTCAATGGGGTGCAATACAAAAAAATATCCTGGCAAATTACCACTTAACTTAAGTTGCAAAAAAATAAACCAAAAATAAATTAGTAACATCTCTTGAATTTGTTAATCAGACTTGATAAGTATGTAAGAAAATAACGGAGGTGCTTACGGGAATGTCTTAATTTTTATAAGCTTATAAAAATTTATGCCAAATAACTGTAAAAAAACTAAGCTGCAAAAAAACATTGGTACGCCTGGCAGGATTCGAACCTGCGACCTACGGATTAGAAGTCCGTTGCTCTATCCAGCTGAGCTACAGGCGCAACTGCTTTAACAATGTAGCAGCTTTTATTTTTAATGTCCACTATTTATTTGTACTATATCTGTATTATAGGTTCTAAAATCGCTAAAAAAAAACCAATTAAAAAAATAAGCCAGCCTTCTCAAAAAGCCCTTGTAAAACTTGATCCTCTCCAGCAATATATGAGAGATATCGGCAAATATAAGCTCCTTACAAGGGAAGAGGAGATTAAACTTGGTAAAAGAATCCAGGAGCATGGGGACAAGGAAGCAGCATATCACCTTGCAACTTCCAACCTGAGACTGGTTGTAAAAATTGCAATGGAATTCCAGAAGATATGGATGCAGAATCTTTTGGATCTGATCCAAGAAGGAAATGTAGGGCTCATGCATGCTGTAAGAAAATTCAGCCCCTATAAAAATGTTAAATTTTCATATTACTCTTCATTCTGGATAAAAGCATACATCCTCAAGTTTATCATGGATAACTGGCGTCTTGTGAAAATCGGTACAACACAGGCCCAGCGAAAACTCTTTTTTAAGCTTAAAAAAGAAAAGCAGAAATTAATAGATGAAGGTTTTGAACCTGGACCAAAACTCCTTTCGAAAAACCTGGGAGTATCAGAGCATGAAATTGTCGATATGGATCAGCGGCTTGATGGGTGGGACATTTCCATAGATGCTCCCGTAACTGACAGCTCAAACACTAAAGTATCCGAGATGATGGAGGTTGAAACAAAATCTGCTGAAGAAAAAATGGCTGAGAAAGAGATGAAAGGGATTTTGCATGATAAATTGGTCTCATTTAAAAAACAATTATCAGAAAGAGAGCTTCAAATTTTCGAATCTCGTATTTTTTCTGATGATCCGGCAACATTGCAGACAATAGGGGATGAATATAATATATCAAGGGAACGTGTGCGGCAGATAGAAAAAAATATTAAAGAAAGAATGAAAAAATATTTTCAAAAAATCCTTGTAGATTTTGATACTTACACAAATGGTGGTATCCCTTAGGAGCCTATATATAGACCATCACATAAATAATTTTGGCTCCCGTTCATGCACTATTTATACTCATTTTTTTGGCACAATCTGGATAAAAAATCCCATATATGA